>JAIYBS010000225.1 GCA_027488415.1 Planctomycetaceae bacterium
GCCGCGGCGCGCGATCCGCGCGGCGACCGGGTGCGCGCGTGCGAGCCGCGCGGCGCGGGCCGCGGCTGGGAGCATCGGCAGCGTGAGGACGTTGGCCGCGGCGAGGGGCACCGCGAGCCACGGTGCCGCGATCCCGCCCAAGCGCGATGCGGCCAGCAGCGCCGCACCCGTGAACGCCACCTGCATCGCGCCGCGGGCGAGCTGCATCGAGGACCACTCGTCGACGCGCCGGTCGACGAGCAGGTATCGCTGCCGCTCGTCGATCGCGCGCTCCGTGAGGAAATAGCCGGCCGCCGCCGCCGCGAGCCACGGGTCGGGCGCTGCGCCTGCCGCGATCGCCGCCGACACGAGTGCGCCGACGGTCGCCGTCAGCGCCACCCGGCCGACGTAGTCGTGGAATCGGACGGCGCGGCTCCCGCCGTCCGCGAGCGCCGATTCGTAGTAGAGCCGGCCGCTGTCGAAGGCCGAGGCGACCAGCCCGAAGCCGACCGCCACCACGAGTCGCGCGAAGTCGTTGGCGACGTCGGCGCCGACGAAGCGCGAGGCCAGCATGATCGCGAGCGGCCGCGCGAGCACCAGCGAGCCACGCGCCGCGAGGAACCGGAGGCGATGGTGCGTCGGCGCGGTCATCCGATGCGCGGAGTGTCCCATCCCGCGGTGCGCTCGTGGCGTGAATCCGATTCGTTCCCGCTATCTTTCGGGTGATGCCCTCGCAGCCCGCGCCATCGGGAGCCGCCGTCGTCGCCAACGCGGTCTACCGCCGCACCAAGGTCGACGGCCTCGCCGTGTCCACGCTGACGGACCCGATCGTCGAGGACCGCCTGGTGCCGGTCGGCGGCAACTACGCGATCGGCGACGCACCGAAGCCCGAGCGGGTCCCGTCGCAGCGCGTTCGCACCGACCCGACCGCGTGGGAGGCGGTGCGCGGGCTCCTCGCCTGGGACGCGGCGGACATCGAGGACGCGCGGTTCCTGTGGCGCGTGTCGCGCCGCTATCGCCCGCTCCGGTTCTTCGGGTTCCGCAAGTCCGCGATGCGCCTGCCGCGCTGGTTCTGGTTCCTCTACGCGTTCCTCGTGGCGAAGGCCATGAGGGTGCCGGCGGGGGAGTTCGCCGCCCGCCACGATCGGCTCATCATCGTCTGCTACTACCACGCGCGCTCGCTCGGCCTCGTGCGCGCGTTCCGCCGCCAGGGGAAGCCGGTGGTCGACGTCCAGCACGGCTTGATCGGCCCCTCGCACTTCGCGTACGCCAACGAGTCCGCGTGGCAACTTCGGAGCCGCCTGCAGCCGACCGGGTTCCTTGTGTGGAGCGCGTCGGCGAAGGCGTTCCTCGAGCGGACGACCGGGCGGTCCGCCGAGGTGCGGACCTTCGACGACTCGCGCTACTTCACGCCGGTGCCTCGCGCCGACCCGTCGCGTCCGCGGGTGATGGTCGCGCTGCAGTGGGGATCCGTCCTGCCGGACGTGCTCGTCGACTTCATCGCAAGCGCATCATGGGCGGACTGGGTGCTCCGCATGCATCCACGCGACCGGGTCGCGGCGGCGGAGCGGTCGGACGTCGCGCGCCTGCGCGCGCACGCGCACGTGCAGCTTGAGCCGGAGGGATTGCCGCTCGGCGCGAGCGTCCGCGGCGCCGACCTCGTGCTGACGTGGAACTCGTCGGTGACCTCGGAGGCGGCGATGGCCGGGCGGCGCTCGATCTTCTGGGATGCCGCCGTCCGCGAGTCGTTCCGCGACGAGATCGACGCCGGGTTCGCGGAGTGCCTGGCGGTGGAGGAGATCCCGGCGAGGGTTCGCGCGATGCTCGTACCGTCCGCCTGAGCCCGGAGTGCACCGGTAGCGGACTCGGTCAGAGAACGTCCCAGCGCACCGGCATGCCGCGCGTGACGGGCTCCCGGAGCGTGCTCCCGACCACCAGGTCCGCGGCGGACGGCGGAAGCCCGTGGCCCGGACGGATCGCGCGGACGTCCGCGGCGGTCACCGTGGCCCCGGCCGGCAGGTCGCGCACGAAGTAGAGCGACCGACGGAACACCTTGCTCCCGGACTCCGCCTCGCCCGCGCCGAAGCTGACGGTGCCGAGGCCCTGCCATGCGCGGAGCGTCTCGTCCGCGAGCGCGCGCATCTCCGCGGGCTCGAGCGAGAACGCCGCATCGACGCCGCCGTCGGCGCGCGAGAGGGTGAAGTGCTTCTCGATCACCGTGGCGCCGAGCGCGACGGACGCGACCGCGACGCCGACGCCGAGCGTGTGGTCGGAGAGGCCGACCTCGCAGCCGAACGCCTCGCGGAGCGCGGGGATCGTTCGGATGTTCGAGTTGACCGGGCTCGCCGGATAGGAGCTGGTGCACTTGAGGAGCACGAGGTCGCGGCACCCCGCCTCGCGTGCGGCGCGCACCAGCGCGTCGATCTCGCCGAGCGTCGCCATGCCGGTCGACACGATGATCGGCTTGCCCGTCGCGGCGACCTTCCGGATGAGCGGCAGGTCGGTGTTCTCGAAGCTCGCGATCTTGTAGCAGGGCGCGTCGAGCGTCTCGAGGAAGTCGACCGCGCTGAAGTCGAACGGCGTGCTGAACGGGATCATCCCGTGACGGCGCGCGCGCTCGAAGATCGGCGCGTGCCAGTCCCACGGGGTGTGGGCCTCCTCGTAGAGGTCGTAGAGGCTGCGGCCGGCCCACGGGCTCTTCGGGTCCGCGATGACGAACTCGCGCTCGCGGATGTCGAGCGTCATCGTGTCGGCGGTGTACGTCTGGATCTTGAGCGCGTGCGCGCCGGTCGCGGCGGCGGCATCCACGATCGCCAGCGCGCGGTCGAGCGATCCGTTGTGGTTGCCGGAGAGCTCGGCGATGATGAACGGCGGTGCGTCGAGCCCGACGGGGCGTCCTGCGATCTTCATGCTTCAGTCCTCCGCCCGACGGGGCGTTCGTACGAATCGGTGCCGGGAAGGTATCCCGCGGCGAGGAACGCGCGCACGCTCGCGTCGTTTCCGTCGCGGATCTCCGCGCGGCAGGTCCGGACGCGGGCGTCGTTCGCCTCGAGCCACGCGTCGCCCGCGTCCAGGATCGCGGGCCCGAGCCCGGACCCGTGCAGCGCGGGGTCGACGGCGATCGAGATGGTCGCGCGGTCGCCCGACACGTCGAAGCGCAGCGTCCCGAGCGGCCGGCCGCGGCGCTCCGCGACGAGCACGTGCCGATCGCCGCGGGCGAGGCTCGACTCGAGCCAGCGGACGTGCGTCTCCCAGGGGATCTCGTCGGTCGTGTGGCTGACGGCGCGCACCGAGGGGTCGTTCCGCCACCGGTGCAGGAGCTCCGCGTCGTGCAGGGTCGCGCGCCGCAGGTCGACGCCCGCGAGCCGGTTCAGCTCGCGTGCCACCCGGGCGGCGCCGCGGCCGTCGACGGCGGCGCGGCCGGCGGCCGACATGCGGGCCAGGAGTCGAGGATCGGCCAGCATCCGCGCGGCCGCTTCCGTCGCTTCCTCCGGGCTGCCGACGACGACGACCGCTCCGGCGTGCTCCGCCGAGCGTGCGAGGCCGCGCTGATTCTCCGCCGCGACCACGACGATGCCGGGCACGCCCGCGTGCAGCCGCTCGAGAAGTCCGACGCCCGCGGCACCGATCGCCAGGGCAGGCGCCCCGGGCGAGGTCGGTCCCTCGGGCGCGAACGTCGCGCCCGGAACGGATCGAACGGTTGCCTCGGCGCGCGCGCGGGCCGTCGACCCGAGCTGCACCACGAGGCGTCCGCGCGTCGCCGCGCGCGCAGCCAGCGCCAGCAGCGTCCGCTCGGTGAGCTGCCCGGGATCGGCCGCGCCGAAGGCGATCAGGACGTCACCCGGACCTGCGGCCGCGGGCCGTGCCGGATCGCCGATGATCCCGTGCCGGAGTCCGCCGAGTGTCCTCGCGCCGGGCGCGAGCTCCCGGTACTCGTCGTGGGTTGCCGCGGCATTGATCACGAGGTCGGCGTCGAGCGGCCGATCGCGCAGGTCGTCAAAAGTGGCCAGCCGCGCGCCGGTGGCGCGCATTGCGGTGAGCCACGGCTTTCCGAGCTGGTACGAGTCCACCAGCACGATGTCCGTTCGACCGAGCGCCGCGATCTCCCGTGCGTCCGCCTGCTGCTCCTTCTCCGATGCCTGTGTCTCTCCGGAGCGGTGCGCCGTCGCGGGACATTCGAGTACGGCGATGCTTCCCGCATCGACGCCGCGCTCGACGAGCGCGGGCACGGTCTCCCGATCGCATGTCCACGAGACGCGGGCTCCCAGCCTCGCGAGCTCCCGCGCGACCGCGGCCGTCCGCGCCGCGTGGCCAGCCCCGATCGTCGCGGAGGCCGCCGTGCGGATCAGCACCCGCAGGCCGTCCGCGCCGCCCGCCGCGTTCACCCGATCGCCTCTCGCAGCGAGTCCACGACGCGATCCTGGTCCTCGAACGTGAGGCCCGGGTGCAGCGGCAGCGTGAGCGCGCGTCGGTAGTAGCGCTCGGCGTTCGGGAAGTCGCCCGCCTTGAAGCCCATGCTCCGGTAGTACGGCTGCAGGTGCACCGGGATGTAGTGCACGTTCACCATGATCCCGGCCGCCCACATCCGCTCGAAGACCTCGCGGCGGCGGGACTCGAGCGACTCGTCGAGCTGGACCACGTACAGGTGCCACGCGGACGCGGCGCCCTCGCGGCGCGGCGCGACGGTCAGCGGGAAGTCCGCCAGAAGGCGGTCGTAGCGCGCGGCGAGCTCGGTGCGCGCGCGAACGAACTCCCGCAGCCGCTTCATCTGGCTGCAGCCCAGCGCGGCGTGCAGGTCCGTCATGCGGTAGTTGTTGCCGAGGTCGACCTGCTGGTAGTACCACGGTCCCTCGCTGGGATCGTGCATCTCCTCCGGGTTCCGCGTGATGCAGTGCGAGCGGTACAGCTCCATGGCGCGCGCCAGCTCGGGGTGGTCCGTCAGCCCGGCGCCGCCTTCACACGTGGTGACGATCTTCACCGGATGGAAGCTGAGGACGGTGATGTCCGCCGTCCGCCCACCGCCCGTGGGTCGACCGGCGTCCGTGGCGCCGACCGCGTGGGACGCGTCCTCGATGATCCGGAATCCGTAGCGGTCGGCGAGCGAGCGGATCGCGCGCATGTCGGCGGGCAGCCCCGCGAAGTCGACGGGAACCACGATCTTCGGGAGCTTCCCCTCGCGCTTCGCCGCCTCGAGCTTTCGCTCGAGCGCGACGGCGCAGAGGTTGAGCGTCTCCGGATCGATGTCGACGAAGTCGACGTCGGCGCCGCAGGTTCGCGCGCAGTTCGCGCTCGCGACGAAGGTGTTCGGGGTCGTCCAGAGTCGGTCGCCCGGCCCGAGCCCGAGGGCGCGGCAGGCGATGTGCAGCGCGCTGGTCGCGCTGTTGCAGGCGACGGCATGCAGCGCGCCGGTCGCCTCCTTGAGCGCGGACTCGAACGCCGGCACGGCCGGACCCTGCGTGAGGTAATCGCTTCGCAGGGCGTTCAGCACAGCCGCTTCGTCGGCGCTGCTGATGTCCTGCCTGCCGTACGAGATTCGCTTTGTCAATTGAGATCCAGCTGGAGTTTGCGAGCGGGCGGAAATGCCGGGTGGGCAACTCTCGATCGCGCGTCCACCTGAGAGGGAGGTCATGAATTGATCGTACCGCCTGCTGTGGCGCCCGCGGAAGGCACCGCGACGTCCTTCCGCACCAGCACCGTGAACGCGTACAGCCCGTAGTCGTGGAGCAGCGCCACGTTCCGCGAGTGGCGCCGCTTGCAGAGGTCGAACACGGCGCAGGGATCGGGGTACCACAGGTAGTCGCGCATGCGGTCCGCGTCGGAGTACGAGGTCAGGCAGTTGAAGGCGAAGCCGCGGATGCTGGTCCGGTCGAGCGCCGCGAGGCTCGTGGCCAGCGCGTCCATGCACTCGCCGTCGGACCGTCCGAGGCGGAGCGTGAAGATGCCGCTGGCGAACCCGTAGTCGGCCGGCGCGTCCGGCTCCGTCGCCACGGCGAACGAGGCATCGGGCCGCCCGGAGGTGCGTGCCGCCGCCGACTCGACCATCGAGGCGTTCAGGTCGAATCCCCGGTAGCGATCGCAGCCGCCGCGGCGGTCGAGGAAGTCGAGGAACGCGCCGTAGCCGCATCCGAGGTCGTTGGCGGAGAACCGCTCGCCCGGCGCTACGAGCTTCGCCAGCTGCTCGAAGTGCAGGAGCTGGCTCGTCTCGCCGTTCCAGTCGACGCCGAGCGGGGTGGCTCCGTGGCGCTGCCACTTGTCCGCGTAGTGCTCGATCGTCCGGCGTGCGAAGGACTCATCCATTGCTTCGGTGCCTCGCCTTCACGATCCAGTTCGGGCGCCTCTTCACCTCGAGGAAGACCTTGCCCACGTAGACGCCGGCGAGCCCCACGCACGCCAGGTTGAGTCCGCCGAGGAACCACACCGACAGCACGAGCGACGCCCAGCCCGACACGGGCTCCTCGGTCGCGAGCCACGACGCGACGGTCCAGGCGCCGACGGCGGCGGCGAGCGCCGCGACCACCGCGCCCAGCCAGAACATCGCCACGAGCGGTGCGCTGCTGAACGACGTGATGGAGTTGACGAACAGCGAGAGCTTCCGCCGCAGCGTGTAGGTCGTCTCGCTGGTGCTGTGCTTTCGGACGACGCAGGGACGCTGGTCGAAGCCAGTGATGTGCCAGAGCCCGCCGATGTCGCTCTCGCGTTCCTCGTGCAGGAGCAGCGCGTCCACGTATGCGCGGGTCATGAGTCGGCCCGTCACCATGTTGGCGGGAATCCGCTGTCCGGTGAGCACGTGGAACACCCGGTAGAAGAGCCCGCCGCTCCAGCGCTCGAACCAGCCGCCCTTGCGCTGGGACTGCACCCCGTACACGACGTCGCACCGCTGCTCGTCCATCTGCTCCGCGAAGGTCGAGAGCCACTCCGGCTCCTCCTCGAGGTCGCTGTCGACGAGGAACACGAGCTCGCCGCGGCTCTCCGCCAGGCCGGCCATCATCGCCTTGTGGTGACCGAAGTTCCGGGAGAGGTCGATCACCGCGACGTGCGGGTCGCGGCGCATCGCGGCGATGGCCCGGTCCAGCGAGTCGTCCGGGGAGCCGTCGTTCACGAGGACGATCTCGTGGTCGTCCCCGGCGAGCCTCCGGCACTGCTCCGATGCGCGCCTGCAGAACTCGTCGACGTAGGGCGCCGACCGGTAGAGCGTTGCCACGACCGACAGCCTCATGGCCCGCCAACATACTTCATGGAGGCGGCCGATCGCGGCCCGCAGTTCGCGATCAGGTCGATGACCGAGACATGGGGCTCGAACGCGCCCCAGAGCTGCGGGTACTCGGGATACCCGTCGTAGCCGAACCACTCGACCTCGATGCCCGCGGCCCGGAACTCGGCCTCGTCGAGGTAGTCGCGCGCCGCGGGGCCGCTCACGTAGGTCGTCGCGCCTGCCCGGCGGCACAGCGCGACGAGCTTCGCTGTCCGGCCCTCCGGGAGGTCCATCCCTGCGGAGGTCGAGAGCGCGGTCCGGATGCCGAGGTAGCCGCACACCGACTCGATCAGCGAGCGGTTGAGATCCGAGAGCATGGTCGGAGCGGGGCCCTCGAAGACCGGCGCGAGCATGGCGAATGCCTCGGCCGCATGGCGGGCGCGGGCGTAGTGCTGCCGGATCGACTTCCAGTGCGCCGAGCGCCAGGCGTCGCCGTCGATCTCCGTCTCGCGGATCGACTGCGTGAATCGCCCCTTGGCGCGCACCGGCACCGTCAGCCACGCGGTTCCCTGCGGGGTCTTGATCGCGTTGCGATTGCGCCAGTCGCGCCGCGTGTACTGCGCGTCGTCGTACAGCACGAACTCGTCGACGGACGCGATCAGGTCGAAGTAGCCGCGCCACGGGAGGTAGTTGGACTGGACGATCGCGACTCGCCTCACGGCCCGCGTCCGTCGGCGGGGAGGGAGGCCAGGTACGCGCCGTACGGCGTCTTGCCGAGCGCCGATGCGCGCTCGAGGAGCTCCTCGTCGCCGATCCACCCGTTGCGCCAGGCGACCTCCTCGGGACAGCCGATCCGGAATCCCTGCCGCCGCTCGATCGTCTGGACGAAGTGCGCCGCCTCGAGCATGCTGTCGGCCGTCCCGGTGTCGAGCCATGCGAAGCCGCGGCCGAGCACCTCCGCGGACAGCATGCCCATCTCGAGGTACGCCTGGTTCACGGAGGTGATCTCGAGCTCGCCCCGCGCCGACGGCCGCACGCCGCGCGCGATGGTCGGCGCCTGGCGGTCATAGAAGTAGAGACCGGTGACCGCGTACTGCGACCGGGGATGCTCCGGCTTCTCCTCGATCGAGGTCACGCGGCCGTCCTCCGCGAACTCGACGACCCCGAACGCGCGCGGATCCCGGACCCGGTAGGCGAACACGGTGGCGCCGTCGGTCCGCGCCGCCGCACGCCGCAGCACGGGCGTGAATCCCTGGCCGTAGAAGACGTTGTCGCCGAGCACGAGCGCCGTGCCCTCCCCGGCGCAGAACTCCTCGCCGATCAGCAGCGCCTCGGCGATGCCGTTCGGCCGTGCCTGCGTCGCGTGCGAGATCCGCGCGCCGAGCCTCGTGCCGTCGCCGAGCAGGCGGCGGAACGCCCCGGCATCGTCCGGGGCCGTGATGACGAGGATGTCCCGGATCCCGGCGAGCATGAGCACGGAGATCGGGTAGTAGATGAGCGGCTTGTCGTAGATCGGAAGCAGCTGCTTCGACACGCCGAGGGTGGTCGGGTGCAGCCGAGTGCCGCTGCCGCCTGCGAGGACGATTCCCTTCATCTCCCGATCCTTTCCAGTCGGTAGGAGCCGTCGAGGATCCGGCTCCACCAGCGCTCGTTGTCGAGGTACCACGCGACGGTTCGGCGCAGGCCCTCCGCGAAGGGCACCTCGGCCTGCCAGCCGAGCTGCTCGCGTGCCTTCGAGCAGTCGATCGCGTACCGCCGGTCGTGCCCGGGGCGGTCCGCCACGTGCTCGATGAGCGACGCGAAGCCCGCGGTCGGGCGCGCCGGGTGCGCGAGCCGCTCGAGGTTCGGCGTGCGCACGCCCGGGTGGGCGTCGAGCGGGGAGATGTAGTCGTTGAGGTCGTCGACGGCGATGAAGAGCACGTCGGGCCGCGGCGCGGCGGCGGACAGGGTGGCGACCAGGACCAGCAGGGAGCA
>JAIYBS010000348.1 GCA_027488415.1 Planctomycetaceae bacterium
GGCGCGCGCCTACGTGGAGGCACGCGACATCCCGCTGGTCATCAAGGCCGCGGGGCTGTGCGCCGGCAAGGGCGTCGTCGTCTGCAGCGACCGCGACGAGGCGCTCGCGGCACTGGACCGGATCATGAAGTCCCGGGAGTTCGGCGAGGCCGGCGCGACCGTCGTCGTCGAGGAGCGGCTCGTCGGACAGGAAATGAGCGTGCTCGCGCTCGTGGACGGCCGGACGATCACCGTGCTCGACCCCTGCCAGGACCACAAGCAGGTTGGCGAAGGCGACGTCGGCCCCAACACGGGCGGCATGGGCTCCTACTGCCCCACCCCGCTTGCGAAGGACGACATCATGGAGGAAATCAGCCGGGAGGTGCTCGTCCCCACGGTGGACGCCCTCCGCCGCGACGGCGTGGAGTTCCGCGGGGTGCTGTACGCCGGGATGATGCTCACGCCGGGCGGACCGAAGGTCCTCGAATTCAACACCCGATTCGGAGACCCCGAGACCCAGCCGCTCATGGCCCGCCTGCAGGGCGACCTCGTCGACATCCTGTGGCGGTCGGCCGGCGGTGAGCTCGACGGCGCCGAAGTGTCCTTCGACCCCCGGGCGGCCTGCTGCGTCGTGGTGTGCAGCCAGGGATACCCCGGCCCGATCACGACGGGTCACCCCATCGAGGGGCTGGAAGCCGCCGAGAAGTCGGCACGATCGGGCGAAGATGTGGTCGTTTTCCATGCAGGTACCTCCACGGACGCCGAAGGCAAGGGCGTCACGGCCGGCGGCCGCGTGCTCGGGGTGACCGCCGTTGCCGACACCCTTGAGCGCGCCCAGGCGCTCGCCAACGAGGCAGCCGGCAAGATCCGGTTCACCGGCGCCTTCTTCCGTCGCGACATCGGCCACCGCGTCCTGTCGGGCGCTTCCCGCCCGGCGGCGGCGACCCGGGGCTGACCCGACTCCCGCACGGACCGCGACGGAGATCGCTTGCCGCTGCATCAGTCGGCGTGTAACTTGCGTATGGACATTGCCAGTGGATCTCGGGGGGGCCCCTGAGATCCACCGTTGTGTTTGCATTTGCAGGATGCCCATGCGGAAGCCGCTGGGCGGAGACTTGAACCATGCTGATCCGTCTTGCCTCGACGGCCTGTGCCGCTGGCATCGTGACGACCCTCCTCGCCGCCGCCCCCGTTTCCCCCGAGGGCGGCGTCCTCGCGCCGAATACCGGCGTCGCCGACACTCGTGAGCAGGTGCGCCCGGGCGCCGCGGTCGCGCCGCGAAAGCTGCTCCGCAAGCCCCGCTCCGAGGACCTGGTTCTCCCCGTCCACCCGATCACGGGCCGTCCGCAGTGGAACGGCCGGCTCGGCGTGAAGTTCCGCGACGAAGTTGGCTTCCGCGCGGACCTCGTGCCCGGCGCCAACCTCCGAGGCGGCAACGCGGAGTCTTCGAAGCAGGTCACCGAGCTGCTCGCGTCGTTCGGCGGCTCGATCCGCTCGATGCTGCGCGCGGCACCCGAGAAGCTCGTCGCCCTCCAGGCACGCGCAGAGGCCTACAGCCGCGTCTCGCAGCCCGACCTCCAGAGCATGATGTACGTCGACGTGCAGCCCGAGCGCCTGCTCGACGCCGCGCGCGCGTTCAACAGCCTCGACATCGTGGAGTGGGTCGACATCGAGCGCGAGCCCGTGCTCGACGGCGGCACGAACAACGCCCAGCAGGACGGCTGCGGTGCCAACGGCCCGGCCGACGGCACCGGCATCAACAACTGCTACACCACGTCGGCGGACTCCCGCTGCTCGACCCTCGGCGGCGGCCAGGGCTGCAACGACGTCCAGGCCTGCCAGGCGCCGGACGGCGCGCTTCCCGCCTGCCGGTACGGCTGCAACAACACCCAGTGCTGCGAGACGGTCGGAGACATCCTCCCGAACTGCACTGACGGCGAGCAGGCGCAGGGCTGGGACGCGCTCTGCGCGACCTACGCGAACATCCTCTGCGAGAGCACCGTGTACGACACGCTGCCGGCGATCCAGGGCAGCGGCGGCTCCACGGTGAGCACCCCGACGAGCTACAAGTACGACCCCTGCTTCGCCATGCGTGGCCCGGTCAACCCGACCGAGACCGACGTTCGCGTCTACGGCGAGGTCGAGACGATCCCGGATGATCCGGCGGGCAATCTCGGCGGCCAGCTGCTGACCTACACGACCGATCCCGCGACCGGCGCGTTCAATCCCGGCTCGCTGACGCGCATTGCCTACCCGGGCGGCGTGATCGGCGACGAGGCCGATCCGTCGACCGACGTCCCGCAGCAGGCGCTTCCGGACCCGAGCCTCGAGGGTGCGTACCTCGCGCTCTCCGCCGGCTGCTTCTCCGAGCACACCTTCGGCGGCTGCAACCAGGTCAGCTGCTGCGTCTACGTGTGCCGCACCGATCCGTCGTGCTGCTCGGTCGAGTGGGACGAGGACTGCGTGTCCCTCGCCGAGGATGCTCCCGAGGGAGTGATCGCGGGATCTCCCTGCACCGGCCAGACGCTGCCCACGAACGTGTTCCCGACCGGCGGCGTCACCCCGCTGCTGACGGCGGGCCGCGAGAACGGCACCGGCGCGGCGCGCGGCTACCAGAACTACGTGCTGGCACAGTCCGTGGTCGGGCCATTCGACACGCTCCCCGCGGGCGTCACCTATCCGGTCCAGCCCCCCTCGGTCAACGCCCGCACGACGCCTGACCCGACCCGCACCAACGTGGACTCGAACCTCGGCACCTTCGCGGTGATCAACTCGGGCTACCGCGGCGGCGGCCTCGACATGGAGGGCTACGCGAACCTCGTGACGCAGCTCGGCATCACCGCCGACACGCGCGCGTTCGGCCAGCGGATCAAGGTCGCGGTCATCGAGTTCTCGGCGTACGTGAACCACGAGGACCTCGTCAACAAGGTCCAGCCCGAGCCCAACCAGACTCAGGTGCTGATCATCTCGGATCCGCTCAACCCGAACCACGGCACCTCCGTGCTCGGCATCATCGGCGCCGAGAAGAACGGGTTCGGCGTCACCGGCATCGCGTGGGGCTGCACCCCGTCGTTCTTCCCGACCGTCAGCGTCGAGGAAGGCTCGCGACTCAACAACGCGCTTACCAACGCGATCCTCGAGCTCGCCGAGGGCGACATCATCAACATGTCGATCGGCTTCGGCGGCGGCAACACGATCGTCGCGAGCCCCGCGGTGTTCACCATCGTCCAGGTCGGCACCTCGGCAGGCGTCACGAGCATCTGCTCCGCCGGCAACGATGCGTCGCCCGTGGTGACGAGCCCGGACGGCGAGAGCGACTCGGGCGCGGTGATCGTCGGCGCCTGCTGGCCGGGCTACCAGGTCGGTCAGCTCACGCAGGACATCTCGATCCCGGGACCGTTCCCGGGCAGCAACTACTGCCGCCTGAACTTCTCGAACTTCACCGACCTCGAGGGCAAC
>JAIYBS010000056.1 GCA_027488415.1 Planctomycetaceae bacterium
CCCCACGACGGTGACCGTGATGGTGAGCCAGTCGGTCGGCGCCGCCGGCATCGCCGTCGGGCCGCTCATGCGAGCGCGCTCGACTTGAAGCCGCTCTTGCGGAGGAGACGCACCTTGCTCTGCAGGTTGTCTCCGGGGCACGCCGTCTGCGCGCCCTTCCACTCCCGGTGCGTGTAGACGTCCTTCGGCGCGATGCGGTAGTAGCGGCACAGCTGCGCGACCGTGCGGTTCAGCGCCTCGATCTGCGCCTCCGACGGCTTCTGCTCGACGAAGTTGCCGAGGCACATCACGCCGACGTTGTGCTCGTTGCGGTTGCGCACGTGCGCGCCCTGGTAGACGAGCACGTCGCGGCCCTGCCACACGTTGCCCGCGCGGTCCACGATGTAGTGGTAGCCGATGTCCCCCCAGCCCTTGCCGCGGTGGCCGTTGCGGATCAGCTCGAGCCGCGCCTTCGCCTCGGCATCGGTCGTGCCGTAGAACGGCGTCATCCCGTCGTGGTGGATCGTCACATACTGCGGGCGGAGCATGCGGTCCATCTCCGCGCGCATCGGGATCCCGCGCGTCCACATGGTGCGCGGCCGCGCGAACGGCACGGGGCCGCCGTAGCAGACCTCCGCCTGCGTGACCTGCTTCGTGACCGGGTCGACCTTCTCGGGCACGCAGACCGCGCCGGGAGGCGTCGCGATCGGCTGGGGATCGGGGATCGCCGGCCAGTCCGGCGACGGGAGGCGGCTCGACGCCACGGTCTGCGAGCGGCTCGTCGCGCAGCCGGCCGCGACCAGCGCGCCGAGGAAGACGAACGTGCGACGGGCGATCGCCGTCCCGCGCGCGACGGAGGCGTCGAGCGCGGCGGAGCCGACGCTTCGGATGGTGTCGTGGTCGTTCGTCATGTCCGCATCCTTGCTGACTGGTACGCACGCGCCGGGCACGCGGGTCGCCGTCCTTCCGTGGATCGGCGAAACCCCTGTTTCCGCTGCAGTTTACGCACCCCGCGGAAGGGCCGGGAAGACCGCGAAAAACAGCGGGTTCGGATACAATTTGAAGTCTCCCCGCAATGCCAGAGACCACCCCCAACACCGGCTCCCCGAACGCCGCCCCGACGGCCGAAAACTACACCTCGAGCACCATCCAGGTCCTCGAGGGACTCGAGGCGATCCGCAAGCGCCCGGGCATGTACGTGGGCGGCGCCGGCCCGGAGGGCCTGCACCACCTGGTGTACGAGTGCGTGGACAACGCGATCGACGAGGTGATGGCCGGCTACGCCACCGAGGTCTTCGTGACCATCGGCGTCGACGGCAGCTGCACGGTGAAGGACGACGGCCGCGGCATGCCCGTCGACCCGATGAAGCACGAGAACCCGGCCATCAACGGCCGCCCCGCGGTCGAGGTCATCCTGACCGAGGTGCACGCGGGCGGCAAGTTCGACGGCAACGCCTACAAGGTGTCGGGCGGCCTGCACGGCGTCGGCATCAAGTGCGTGAACGCGCTCAGCGAGTGGACCGAGGTCGAGGTCGACAAGGGCCCGACGACCTGGAAGATCGCCTTCGCGCGCGGCGAGGTCACGTCGCCCCTGCACGTCGTCGCCGAGCGCTCCTCGGGCGGCCGCAACGGGACGCGCATCAGCTTCAAGCCCGACCACGAGATCTTCGCGGACACGAACTTCCAGTTCGAGCGCCTCGAGCACCGCCTGCGCGAGCTGAGCTTCCTGAACCCGGGCGTGAGGATCCACCTGCGCGACGAGCGGGTCGACGCGAGCGGCAACATCCGCGAGGAGACGTTCCACGCCGCCGACGGCCTCGCCGGCTACGTGCGCCACATGAACGCGGCGAAGAACGTGCAGAGCCCGGTGATCGCCGTCACGCGCGAGGACGAGTCGAGCGGCATGCGCGCCGACATCGCCATGCAGTACACGGACTCGATGAGCGAGACGCTGCTCGCGTTCGGCAACAACATCCCGAACCGCGACGGCGGCACGCACGTCACCGCGTTCAAGCAGGCGCTCACCGTCGCCATCAACGGCTACGCGCGCCGCACCGGCATCTTCAAGGACGGCAAGGACCAGGTGACCGGCGAGGACCTGCGCGAGGGCCTGAGCGCCATCGTCAGCGTCAAGCTGAAGAACCCGACCTTCAACAACCAGACGAAGGAGAAGCTCCTCAACCCCGAGGTCGCCCCGTTCGTCTCCGGCGCGCTCAACGAGCTGCTCGGCGCGTGGCTCGAGGAGCACCCCGCCGACGCCAAGGGCATCTGCAACCGCGCGAAGCTCGCCGCCGAGGCGCGCGAGGCGGCGCGCAAGGCCCGCGAGCTCATCAAGCGCAAGGGCGCGCTCGACTCGGGCGGCATGCCGCACAAGCTGTCGGACTGCTCGTCGAGCGATGTCGCGAAGACCGAGCTCTTCATCGTCGAGGGCGACAGCGCAGGCGGCAGCGCCAAGGGCGGCCGCGACCACGTGCACCAGGCGATCCTGCCGCTGCGCGGAAAGCTGCTGAACGTCGAGAAGGCGCGGCTCGACAAGGTCCTCGGCTTCGAGGAGATCCGCACGCTGATCCAGGCGCTGCAGTGCGGCATCGGCGAGGACTTCGACGCGTCGAAGCTCCGCTACGGGCGCGTCATCATCATGACCGACGCAGACGTCGACGGCAGCCACATCCGCACCCTGCTGCTGACCTTCTTCTTCCGGCAGATGCCCGAGCTCGTCCGGCGCGGCGCGATCTTCATCGCGCAGCCGCCGCTCTACCAGGTGGCCCGCGGCAAGCAGGTCGAGTACGTGCTGAACGACCGCGAGATGGGCGATGCGATGGTCGACCTCGCGCTCAAGCACTGCTCGCTCGCCGTGCGCGACGGCGAGGGCGGCATCGCGCACGAGGTGCCCGCCGAGAAGGTGCGCGGCCTGATCCGCGTGCTGAACCGGCTCGACGAGCTCGTCACCATCAGCCAGCGCCGCGGCATCCCGTTCCCGTCGCTGCTCGCGGCGCGCGCCTCCGACCCGACCGGCGAGGGCCGCCTGCCCGGCTGGCAGCTCGCGTGGGCGGGCGGCGACGCGCTGTTCCACACGGAGGCGGACGCGGTCGCGTACATGAAGTCGCACGGCCTCGAGCTCGGCGAGGCGAAGTCCGCCGAGGCGGGCGCGAAGGCGGCGCCGGCGCAGCCGGGCGTGCCGGCCGCGAAGCCCGCGCAGCTGCGCGTCCTGCACGAGAACAAGGAGCTCGAGAAGCTCTTCCAGCAGCTCCTCGCGAACGCCATCTCGATCGACGACTGGGCGCTCGTCCAGGAGGAGAGCGTGACCGGCGAGCGGATCCCCACCAAGTACGCCTGGCGCGTCCGCAACGAGAAGGACGGCAGCGAGACCTGGGCCGAGGCGCCGAACGTGCCCGCGATCCTGCGGACGCTCTACGAGGTCGGTCGCCGCGGCATCGAGGTCAAGCGCTTCAAGGGCCTGGGCGAGATGGAGGCCGAGCAGCTCTGGGAGACCACCATGGACCCGCAGCGGCGCACGCTGCTGCGCGTCACGTGGGACGCCGCGAGCGAGGAAGACGCGCTGTTCTCGGTGCTGATGGGTGAGAACGTGGAACAGCGGCGCAACTACATCGAGAAGCACGCGCTCGAGGTGAAGAACCTCGACGTGTAACGCGCGGCCGGAGCGCCGGCGCGGCCGCAGCGCGCGTCAGCGGCGCGGCGGGTGCGGCGGACGGCGACCGTCGCGCTCGGGCGGCGCGTCGCGCGTCGGCTCGCTCGGGGGCGTGAACCATCCCTGTGCGAATCCGCCCTCCGGCGGCGAGACGCGCTCGAAGACCACCATGCCCGGATCGCCGTCGCGCGCGCCGTCGCCGCGTGCTCGCTCGCCCCGCGGACCGTGACCCCGGGGCCCATCGCCGCGAAGCCCCTCGCCGCGAAGTCCATCGCCGCGCAGACCCTCTCCGCGCGGTCCGCGCGCGGGCGGCAGCGACAGCTCCGCTCGCCGCACGGACTTCGTCGCGGGATCGAGCGTCAGGCTGATGCGCTGCGGTCCTCGGAACGACGGGTCGACGCGCACCGCGCAGAGGCGCATCTCACCGTCCGCGTCGCAGCGGTCGATCGAATAGAAGGCGCCGACGTCGGCGAGCAGCGTGTCGAGGCGGTCGACCATGAGGTCGCCCTCGGGGGTCTCGAGGAGTCGCGGCCACGGCGCGTCGGACGGGACGCGCAGTACCTCGCCGTCGGGCGTGATGGTCCACGCGCGCGTGCCGTCGAGCGCGCGCACCATCGTGCGCCCGTCTGGCAGCAGCACCTCGAGCCGCACGTGCGAAGCGTCGCGGACGTCGAGCGTCGCGCGCGCCCGCGGTTGCCCGCCCGGTCCCGGCGGGCCGTGCCAGGGCATGTCGATCACGTAGCGGCGGTCGCCCGCGCCCGCCTCGGCGGCCTGCGCCTGGCGCAGGAGCGCGCTCGCGGACGCCGGCTGCGGACTGAAGAGGAGCGCCGCGCCGGCAACCAGCGCGATCGACGCCGCGGCCACCAGCGGGGTGCGCCAGTCGCGTCGCCCGGCCCGGCGTGCAGCGCGACGGTCCGCGCGGACGGCGTCCACGGAGCGGTCGACGAGCGCGTCCACGCGCCCGGGGGTGTCGATGCGGCTGACCTCGAGCATCGCGCCGACCCAGCGGTCGTTCGCGGTCTCCTCGTGCGCGAAGCGCCCGTCCTGCGTGCCGCCGTTGCCGTGCGTCGCGTCGCTCATGCCGTCGCTCCCTTCCGTTCCATGCACGCGGCGATCATCGCCCGCGCGCGCTGCAGCCTCTTCTTCACCGCCTCGACGTTCGCGCCCACCTCCGCGGCGATGCGCGCGACCGGCGCGTCCAGCCGGTAGCAGTGGTGGATCACGGTGCGATACTCGTCCGGCAGCGCGGCCACGCACTCGTCGAGCCGCGCGAGCTGCGCGCGGAACTCCTCGCGGTCGGCGCGGTCGTGCTCCGCCGCGCGGCGGTCGATGCCGTCGAGCAGCGCGTCGTCGGTCGGGCGCTCGCGTCCCGCGCGCGACCAGAAGTCGAGCACCATGTTCCGCGCGATCCCGCGCATCCACGCGCCGAACGGCCGCGAGCGGTCGTAGTCGCCGAGTCGCCGCCACGCGACGAGCACGGTCTCCTGGAAGATGTCGTCCACGCTCGACGCGGGCACGCTCGCGCGCAGGTAGGCCAGCAGCCGCTCCGACTGCTCGCGCACGAGGATCGCGAAGACGTCCGCCGCGTCCGGGCCCTGCCCCGAGCCCTGCGCGGAACCTCCCGCGTGCGCGTCGGCGGCGGTGCCGGAAATGCGGAGATTCGGCGCGGGGTCGGTCACGTGGCGCTCCGGGCGGGGTTCGGCTCGGGCCTCCCGGGATGTTGCCCGGGCGGGGGCGCCGGGGACAGGTTCACGCGCCGGCGCCGGGCGCAGGCGCGGAATCGGCCTCGCGGAAGCCCAGATCGCGCAGCTGGCAGGCGTCGCAGGCGCCGCAGGGGCACCCGTCGGTGCCGGGGTCGTAGCAGCTCACGGTGCGCTCGAGCGGCACCCCGAGCTCGCGGCCGCGGCGCACGATGCCGGCCTTCGAGAGGTGCAGGAGCGGCGTCTGCACGCGGATCCAGCGCTCGCCGCGCGCGGCGGCGTCGACCCCGGCACGGGTGGCGAGGTTCGCGAGCTTCTCGAACGCAGCCACGAACGCCGGGCGGCAGTCGGGGTAGCCCGAGTAGTCGATCGCGTTGACGCCGATCCCGATGTCGCGCGCGCCGAGGCTCTCGGCCATCGCGAGCGCGTGCGCGAGGAAGATCGTGTTCCGCGCGGGCACGTAGGTCACCGGGATGTCGTGCGCGTGCTCGACGTCGCGCCCCTTGGGGACCGCGATGTCGGCGGTCAGCGCGCTCGCGCCGAAGGCCCGCAGGTCGATGCGCGCCACGCGGTGGCTCGCGGCGCCGATCGTGCGGGCAAGCTCGGCGGCGCGCTCGAGCTCCACGCGGTGGCGCTGCCCGTAGTCGAAGCTGAGCGCGTGGCAGTCGAACCCCTCGGCGCGCAGGTGCGCGAGCACCACGGCCGAGTCCATGCCGCCCGAGAGCAGCACCACCGCGGGCGCGCTCACGCGGGGCTCCGGACCTGCTCGAGCACCTGCTGCAGGATGCGTCGCGTGGTCAGCGTGTCGCCCTGGTGCATGTAGGTGCGGCTCACCACGCGGTGCGCGCACACGGGCAGCACGTTCGTGACGATGTCCTCGGGCACGCAGTACTCGCGCCCCGCAAGCAGCGCCGTCGCGCGCGCGGCCTGCGCGAGCGCGAGCGAGCCGCGCGGGCTGATGCCCACCTGCAGCTCCTCGTGGTTGCGCGTGGCCGCGGCGAGCGCGATCACGTAGTCGACGAGCGACTGCTCCATGCGCACGCGGTCGACGGCGTCCTGCAGCTCGAGGATCGCGGGGCCCGCGATCACCGGCCGCAGCTCGCGCAGCGCCGTGCGCGCCGGCTGGCGGTGGATGATGCGGCTCTCGTCGTCGGGGCTCGGGTAGCCGAGCGACATGCGCATCAGGAAGCGGTCGAGCTGGTTCTCGGGGAGGAAGTACGTCCCCTCGAACTCGTAGGGGTTCTGCGTGGCCACCACGATGAAGGGCGCGGGCAGCTGCAGCACGTGGCCCTCCGCGCTGACGGTGCCCTCGGCCATCGCCTCGAGGAGCGCGCTCTGCGTGCGCGGGGTGGCTCGGTTGATCTCGTCGGCCAGCACCACGTTCGCGAACACCGGGCCGTTCTTGAACTCGAACGCGTCGCGCTCGCGGTGGTACACGCTGACGCCCGTGATGTCCGAGGGCAGCAGGTCGGGCGTGCACTGGATGCGGCTGAAGGTGCAGTCGATGCTCCGCGCGAGGGCGTTCGCGAGCACGGTCTTTCCGACCCCGGGGACGTCCTCGATGAGCACGTGGCCGCGGGCGAGCAGGCACACGAGCAGCCGGTCGACGGCCTGGGTGTTCCCCATGTAGGCGCTTGCCACGTTGTCGCGCAGGCGGTGGAGCGGGGTGACGTCGGGCATCCGAGCGAGTGTAGTCGTGATCGTGGCTTCCTCGCCCGATCCCAGATCGAGTCGAGGCTCGCCCCCATCACCTCGCGGGCTCAACCAGGACGGGAACCCGAACCGACGACCGCTGCTCGGGAGTGACGAGCGCCGTCGCGCCATCGAGGAGAGCCTTCAGCTCGGCGCGTTCCCTGAGATCTGTCGCCCGCGCAAGATCGTCGAGCACGGCGCGTGACGCGGGAGATGAATCGCGCGACGAGGCCGCAGCGTCCCTTACCCGTGCCTCGAACGCTTCGATCCTGCCGAGCGCGCGCCGAAACGCGTCGTCGAACGCGGCCGAAAGCAATACGCGGGCTTCGGCTCCCGCCACGCTGACGAGTTCGGCGCGAAACCGATCGATCTCCCGCGGCCACCAAGTCACGCCACCTGCTTCGGCGATCGACCTCCAGAATCCCCTCCGGAATTCACCGAGCGCCGGCTCGACGAGGTGGGCCTCGAGAAGGCCCCGCGTCTCGACGATGAGCCGCGCCTGCGTCTCGGCTGCGCGGGTTCGCCGCCTCAGCAGGTCGAGAACCGTACGACCGACACCGTCCGACGCCTGCACGGTGGCGGCATCGTCGGCGATCCGCAGGTCCCCGCGCGACGAAGCGGCCGAGAGCCGGAAGAAGTTCCTCGAGAACGCGACGTCCGCTTCGCGCACGGACTCGCGCAGCCCGCGCGTTCGCTCGCAGAATGACGCGATCAGCGCAAGGTAGGACTCGCGATCCGTCACGCACTCCGGAAAGGAGGTCGCGACCTCGTCCGCGAGCCCGGGGAGGTCGACTGCGTTCGTGATGAAGCCGCCGAGGTCGTTTCGGGACCGGAGCCGATCAAGCAGGAATCCGAGTCGCGACCATTCGGATGGCTTCGCCGACCCGAATCGCGTGCGGACCGCTTCGAGCAGGGCGCGATCGATCTCGGCCTGTTCGGTTGCCAAGGGCGCCAGTAGCGTCTCGCGCTCCAGCTGCAGCGCCAACTTCTGTTCCTGCGGCATTTCGGATGCACTCTCGATCCTGGCGTCACAGGCCTCCTTTACCGGGCGGGCACGCGCATCGAAGTTCGTCCATCTCTCGCCGTGTGTCAGCAGCAGTCCCTCGAGTTCGGAGCGCTGGGCTTGATCGAGGCAGAGAACTCGCGGTGCATGCATCCTCAGCAGCGGCGACAGCGTGTCCCGGAGCGGGGACTCGAAATTGAACGACCATGGGGTAACGGGCGGCGGATCGCCGCGACATGCGACCGCCGCACCGAGGCCCCCAGCCACGACGAGAGCGACACTCAGTCCCCAGCTGGATTTACGGCCCCGCATATGACCCTTGAGAACGAGAAGGACGGACAGGCGGTCCCGTAGGGCACTTCCGACACGATGACGGGAGCAAGCGGGTTTTCTGGATTGCACTCGTACCTCCGAAGCGTTGGCGCGACAAATCCCGGGTCGCAGTACTTGTAGCCGATGCTCGAGGACTCGCACCCGATGTACGTCTGGACCGGAACGACCTCGAACTCGTGGAAGTTCGGGTTCCCGCAGGGAATCTGCCCCTGCGGCGCGGGAACACCCAGGCCGCAGACAGGCCCGGGCACCGGCCGGACACACTGGATCACTCCGAGTCCATCGTCCGGCATCCGGCCCGGCGCGCGGTGAGCGAGCGCACCAGTGATGAGGCCGAGCAGCATGATGGCCACGGGGTTGCGAATTGCGAGGACGTTCTGAGGAGCAATTGTCATTGTTGGGTTCCGATGGCCTGGTTTCCGACTGGTCGGGGCTCGCCCACTTCGGTGGGATACAGCGTGCCGACCTCCGCCGGCTCCGGCGCGTGATCGAGCGGCCAGTCGATATCGATCGACCAACCGATGACGACGTGCACGAACGGTGAATCCGGAGCTCCCCACCACGCGGCCCAGACGTGGCGGCTGGGTGACTCGCGCGTGCTGGCGCTGAGCATGCCGGCACGCATGTTCCGATTGCCGGCGAAGTCCGCCCGCTGGGCGACGCAGTCCGACATAACGGCGCGGATCGCGAGCGGCACATCGGCGTCGACCGGCGGAAGCGCGGGGTCGTTCGGGGCCGCCGTCGCGGTGAGCATTCGGAATCCCGCGACCGGGTCCTGGGCCATCCGCCAATGCTCCTCCCCGGCGCGGAACCCCGCGCGGAGGGACATGCTCGGCGCGAGCTCCGCACTCGGCCACCAGGGAAGCTCGCCGCTGCCCGCTCCGTACCAGCGGAGCGCCGTCGTCTCTCCTGTCACGGCTCGGCCAGGTGCCTCCGGTTCGCGCTTGTTCGGGAACTCAAGCGCGCAGGCGGACCAGCCGGGACCGCCCCACACTTTCCCGCCGGCCTCGGTCTGCCACGCGAGCGCGGTGCCGAACACCGAAGCCGGAACCTCCGCGAGTGGCATCCCCGATCGGATCGCGAGCACCGCCCGCTCGAGCTCCGATTCGCCGATCGGTGGCTTCACGCCGATGCGAATACTGGAAAAGGAACACGACGCAGCGGGCACGTCCCCCGCAGGCGCCGGGGCGGCAGCGCGGGTGTCCGAGGCGGCCGAGTTGGATGAGCCCGAACCGCAGCCGACGATCGCACAAAGAACCGCCGCCAATGCCAGGGGCGTCGAACCGCGGCGCATCGAGCTCCGCGCGTGCAACATGGAGAAAGCGGACGCACCGAGCTTGCCGGTGCGCGGGGCGCCGACCGCAAATCCACCGGCAATCTCGGACGATCGGAGGAGGGGGTGTTTCATCGAGCGAGCTCCCGGGAGTGACTGCGAACCACGCGCAGCCGCCTTCCTGAACTACGGCGAACATGCGGCGATTCCGTGATCCGAATTTCCCTTGAATTGCCAAATTCCGTCACCGTCGGTTCGAATCGCCAGAGCGCCCGGACCCCAGCCCCGGGCTATCGTTCGACCTCCATGCGCCCGGCCCACCCCTCCGACGACGGCCCCGTGCTCGACGCGCACGTCACGTGCGTGCGGTGCCGCTACGACCTTGCCGGCACGCACGTGCTCGGGAAGTGCCCGGAGTGCGGGCTCGAGGTCCTCGCGACGGTGGCGGCCCACGGCGATCCGGACGTCGCACACCTCGCGGCGCCCGAGGCCCCGCGCGCGGCATCGGCGGCGGTGGTCGCGGTGACGGTCGCGCCGCTCGTGGCGCTCCTGCTCCAGGGCTCGGGCCCGGCGATGCGGACGGTCGACGCGCTCGTCGGCCGCGGCTCGTCGTTTCCGTCGCAGGTGGAGCGGCCGTCGTGGCTGGTCACGGCGCTCGCGCTCGGCGCGGCCGCCGTGGTGTTCGCGCGCGGGTTCTCGGCGCAGGCGAATCCCACGCTGCGCGCGAGCGTCGGCGCGGTCCGCGTGCGCCGGCTCGCGGGCGCGCTGTGGGCGTGGGCCGCGGTGCTCGCCGCGGCGTTCGTGCTCAGCTTCAGCACGCTCGGCACGGCGTGGAGCTTCTCGTACGCCGTGCTCGCGGCGCAGATGCTGCCGTGCGGCTGGCTGCTGGTGGCGCTCGCGCCGGTACTCGGCCGCGCCGGCGCGCTGAGCCGCGCGTACCGCGAGGCGCGCCACGGAAAGCAGGGCGCGGAGCTCGTCTCGCTCACGGCGGTTGCGGCGATCACGCTCTACGTGGCAGG
>JAIYBS010000233.1 GCA_027488415.1 Planctomycetaceae bacterium
AGCTTCACCAGGTAGTCGTTGGCACCGCGCGCGAAGGCATCGGCCTTCGTGGTGCCCTCCTCCTTGGTGCTCAGCACGATGAGCGGCGTCCGCGCGAGCGACGGGTCGCGCCGGTACGCGGAGACGAGCTCGAGGCCGTCAGCGTCCGGCATGACGAGGTCCTGGAGGATCACGTCCGGCTGGACCTCGGCGACCTTCGCGAGCGCGTCGGCGCCCTTCTGGCAGTAGTGCAGCGAGATCTCCGGGTGCGGCAGCAGCATGCGGCGGACCGCCTCGGCGATGATCGGCTGGTCGTCGACGATCAGGACGCGGGTCGCGGCGCGGGCAGGATCGGTCGATGCGGACGGCGAACTCATCGGTGAACTCCCTTGGCGGCGATCGCCTCGGCGACGGCGCCGCCGATCTCCTGCATCGGCAGGACCCGCTCGGCCGCGCCGAGTCTCGACGCCGCTCCCGGCATGCCCCAGACGACGCTCGTGGCCTCGTCCTGCGCGAACGTCCGCCAGCCGAGCTGGCGCAGGCACAGCAGTCCGGACGCGCCGTCCTGGCCCATGCCCGTGAGCAGCACGGCCGCGCCGGGAGCGCAGCGGACGCGCGCGAGGCTCTGGAAGAACACGTCGACCGACGGTCGGTGGATCAGGTGCGGATCGCCCTCCACGTAGTCGATCGTGCCGTCGGCGGTCAGGACCATCTGCATCGGCTCGCCCGCGATCAGGACGGTGCCCGCATGTGGCCGTTCGCCGCGACGGGCGAGGCGGACGTCGCGGCTCGTCTGCGAGGCGAGCCACTGCGCGAGGCCGGGGAGGAACGTCGCGTCCATGTGCTGAACGACGACGACGGCGAACGGGGCGGGCGACGGGAACGACCGCAGCAGCGTCGCGAGCGCCTGGGGCCCGCCGGTGCTCGCGCCGACCGCGACCAGCGCGCAGGGGCCCGACGGCTGGCGGGCGGCGGTGTCTGCCTGGGCGACCGGCGCGACGGCGGCCGCGCGCGGCGTGCGTTCCTCGTCGCGCATCCGGCGGACGGCGGCGACCTTGGCCACGAGCGCCCGGTCTCCCTGTGCGCCCGAGGAGCCGAGCCGCGGTGTGTCGACCGCGTCGAGCGCACCGGCGCCGATCGCCTCGTACACGCGCGAGGCGTTGCCCTCGACCGTCGCCGTGACGACGACGATCGGGCAGGGCGCCTCGCGCATGATCGCGCGGGTCGAGTCGACCCCGTCCATCACCGGCATGATGAGGTCCATCAGCACCAGGTCCGGGCGGTCCTTGCGGGCGCGCTCGAGCGCCTCGGCGCCGTCGTTGGCGGTCCAGGCGACCGAGGCATCGGGGATCTGCGTCACGACCCGGCGCAGGGCCTCGCGGGCCATGGCGAAGGCGTTGACGATGGCGATGCGGAACGGCATGGAGAAGGGTGCAGCGTACGGCGGCGTGGATCAGGGCGCGCCCACGAGCTCCGTCACCGTCGCGGTGAAGCTCTGGTCGTGGAAGCTGCCCTTGGTGAGGTACGCGTTGGCGCCCGCGTCGAGGCCCGCGCGGCGGTCCTCCTCGCGGTCCTTGTAGCTGACGACCGCGATCGGCAGGTGCGCGAACCGCCCGTCCGCGCGGACGAGGCGAACCAGCTCGATGCCGTTCATCCGCGGCATGTCGATGTCGGTGACCAGCATGTCGAAGCGGCCGGCGCGGAGCTGGTTCCACGCGTCCATGCCGTCGACGGCGACCGCGACGTCGTATCCGAGTCGCAGCAGGAGCTGCCGCTCGACCTCGCGGACGGTGATGGAGTCCTCCGCGATGAGGATGCGCTTGGTGGCGCGCCGGGGGCCCTCCGACGCCTCGGCGGTGCCGATGCCCGCAAGCGACCCGTCGCCGAGTTGCTTGCGGAGCGTCGCGAGGGTGTCCTCGACGTCGATGATGAGGGCCGGCGACCCGTCGTCGAGGATCGCCGCCGCGGCGACGTGCGGGATCTTCCCGAGCCGCGGGTCGAGCGTGCGCACGACGAGGTCCTGCTCGCCGAGGAATCGCTCGACGACGAGCCCGACCTTGCCGTGGTCGTCGCCGAGCACGACGACGCTCGTCGCCGCGCCGCGGACGGTCTCGCCGACGCCGAGGAGCGCAGCACCGTCCACGAGGCCGGTCGACTCGCCGTCGACCTCGCACTGGAGCCGCCCCTGGACCGCGGTGATCGCGTCCGTGCCGACTCGCAGCACGCGGTCGATCCGCGCGAGCGGGAAGGCGTACGGCTCGCCGCCGACCTGGACGAGCGCCGCGCGCACGACGCTCAGCGTCACCGGGAGCTGCATCGAGAACGTCGTGCCCGCGCCGACGCGGCTCTCGACGCGCACGGTGCCGGAGGTGGACGTCACCATCTGGTGCACCACGTCGAGGCCGACGCCGCGCCCGGAGATCTCGGTGACCTGCTTCGCGGTGCTGAAGCCGGGCAGGAAGAGGAAGTCGAAGAGCTCGCGCTCGCCGAGGCGCGCGGCGACGTCGGCGGCCTGCATCCCGCGCTCCACCACCTTGCGGCGGATGGCGTCGGGGTCGATGCCGCGGCCGTCGTCGACGACGCGCACCTGGAGCTGGCCTGCGTGGTGGCGCGCCTCGACCACGATCCGCGCCTGCTCGGGCTTGCCCGCGGCGCGCCGCGCCTCGGGCAGCTCGATGCCGTGGTCGACGGCGTTGCGGATGATGTGGTTCAGCGGCGCCTCGAGGCGCGCGAGGATGTCTCGGTCGACCGGGACGTCGCCGCCCGCGATCTCGAGGCGCACGTCCTTGCCGAGCTGGCGCGAAACGTCGCGCACCATCCGCGGGAAGCCCGCGACGCCCTCGCGGAAGGGGCGCATGCGGCTGCCGATCACCTCGTGGTAGAGCGCGGTCGACACCTCCTCGGTGCGCCGGAAGAAGTTCTCGAG
>JAIYBS010000144.1 GCA_027488415.1 Planctomycetaceae bacterium
CGTCAACGGCGCCGACCTCGGCGTGCTGCTGTCGAACTGGCGTCCCTGATCGTGGTGCGCCTCGTCAGGCGGTGACCTTCGACATCGTCGGCAGCGATCCGACCGGGCGATCCCCCGCGCCGGTCTGCACGGCCGCGATGCGATCGACGACCTCGAGGCCCTTCGTCACCTTGCCGAAGGCCGTGTAGTTGCCGTCGAGGTGCGGCGCGTCACCGAGGCAGATGAAGTACTGGCTGCCCGCGGAGTCCGGATGCGCCGACCGCGCCATCGACAGCACGCCCTTCACGTGCCTGCGGTCGTTGAACTCCGCCTTCACGCGCCAGCCGGGACCGCCGGTCCCGTCGCCGGTCGGGCAGCCGCCCTGAATCACGAAGCCCGGGATCACGCGGTGGAAGCCCGTGCCGTCGTAGAAGCCCTTGCGCGCGAGCGCCTGAAAGTTCTCGACGTGCGCGGGCGCGACGTCGTTCCACAGCTCGACCTCGATGGTGCCGTGGTCGGTCTCGATCGTCGCGGTCGGGTACGTCGGCTTCGTCATGCAGCGGACGATATCGCCGCGCATGCCCGGTGCGCTCACGGCGAGAGGAAGCGGTGCCTCGGGTTCGGCACCGCCCGCGTCAGCAGCAGGTAGTTGCGGTCGCGGGACACGACCACCTCGCCGCTCAGGAGCCATGCCGAGCCGACCGCGGACTGGCGCACCGACCGTGCAAGCTGCTCGAGCGTGCGCGAGGGCAGGAGCTCGACCGATGCCTCGGCACCGTCCGCGCCGCCCTCGCCGGCGCGGCCCGTGTCGAACCGCGCGCGCCACGCGCCGGTCACCGGATCGCGCAGCACCGAGGCGCGGCGGTCCTGGAATCGCGTTCCCGCGGGCAGCAGGAAGCGCCGCTCGGCGGCGTCGACGGGGCGCTTGATGCCGGTCCCCGTTCCCGAGGAGGCGATGCCCGCGTCGAGGCGACGCTCAAGCTGCTCGGCGAGCCCGTCGTCGAGGCCCGGGAAGACCGCGGGGTTCGGCTCGTGCGCGAGGTGGTCCTGCGGAACGTCGCGGACCGGCATCGACCGCATCTCGCCGGCCGCGCGGTCGGCATAGGCGTCGATGCGCGGCGCGCGCGGGCCTTCGCCCGCCGGGCGCGGCGGCTGCAGCTCGCGCGGCGCGATGCGCGCGAGCATGCCGGGCGGCGGCTGCGTCCGCAGCGCGACGACCGCGACGGGCAGCAGGTACGCGTCGCCGCCGAACTCGTAGACCTCGCCGGACACCTCGAACCGCGACGGCGAGTCCGCGCGCGGGTCGTCGATGATCGCCTTCACGTCGTCGACCGGATCGCAGGGCATCGCGATCAGCGATCGGCGCACCGATGCGGAGGCGCCGTCCTGGAAGCGGAAGACGAGCAGGCCGGGATGGCGAAGCGAGCGCGCGAAGTAGCCCGGCACGCCGTTGAGCAGCACGCCCTCGCGAAGCGCCGCCGACGACTGGCGCGCCTTCGGTGCGCGGTCCGCATCATTTGGATCCTCCGACGGGGCCAGCATCCCGCCGCCCGCGAACGGGTCTTGCCGGTCCGGCGACTGCGTCTGCCCATGGCACGGACTCGCCGCGAGGGCGATAAGCAGCGTGAGCGGGGCGATGGCGTACGTGGTGGGCATCCGCGGGACGGGGAAGTGGCCGATTCGTGCCATTCTTCCCGGTGCACGCCGCCGGCCGCGTTGACGGCGGTGGGGCGCTGTGCCACTATACGAGTTCGGCCGGCCGCGTACCCAAGTGGCCTAAGGGGACGGATTGCAAATCCGTTATTCGTGGGTTCAAATCCCACCGCGGCCTTTTCGCTCGCCCGGCGCGGCGCCCTGACGGGCGGCGCGCCGGCTCGCTTCAGGGCCGCGGTGCGGCCCGGGCGTTGCCCGGTCCGCGGCCCGCGCTTCGCGCGTGCCTGGGCTTCGCCGCCCTTCCGGCGTCAAATCCCCTCGGGCGCGGCGCAGCGCTGCTTTCGCAGCGGCTGCGCGCTCCGGGCGCCGGTGGACGGGAATGCGTTGCGGTTTCGCTTGCGAAATGTGGGGAATGGTGTCACGCTATGGCATTCCCGGGCGTATGCCTCGGGCAGTCCATGCAGGCAACGCGAAGATCCGATTCCGTGACGGAGCAGCAGCGGCTCGAGGCGATCGAGCGCATGGCGCTCCTGTACACGCCCGCCGAGGAGTGCTTCGACCGCGTGACCCGGCTCGCGGCGCGGCTCTTCTCGGCGCCGATCGCGACCTTCACGGTCGTCGGCGAGCGGAACGTGTGGTTCAAGTCGCGCTTCGGCACCGAGCTCAGCGAGGTCACCCGCGACGACGGGTTCTCGTCGGTCGTCATCCGTTCCGCCGGGCCGCTCGTCGTGCAGGATGCGCTCGCGGACCCGCGCTTCGCGCGCTGCGGGCTCGTCGTGAACGCTCCCTACGCCCGCTTCTACGCCGGCATCGCGATCCGCTCGCCCGAGGGTGCGCGGGTCGGCGCGCTCGGCGTCATCGACAACCAGCCCCGAACGATCGCGGACCAGGAGCTGACGTTCCTGCGCGACCTCGCGTCCATCGTCGAGGACGAGCTTCACCGGCGCCAGCTCGCGCAGGTGCACGGCGACATGATCCGCGAGCTCGGCGAGGCGCGCCGGCGCTCGATGGTCGACCCGCTGACGAGCGTCTGGAACCGTGCCGGGCTCGACACGATCCTCACCCGCGAGCTCGATGCCGCCGGCATGCGCGGCTCGGAGCTCTCGGTCGCGATGGTCGACCTCGACCACTTCAAGGGCGTGAACGACCGCTTCGGCCACGCCGTCGGCGACACCGTGCTCTGCGAGGTCGCGCGCCGCCTGCGCGTGGCCGCCCGCCCGGTCGACTCGGTCGCGCGCTACGGTGGCGAGGAGTTCGTCGTCGTGCTGCCCGGCTGCGGCGCGCGCGACGTGCAGAGGGTCGCGCAGCGGCTCCGCGGCCGGATCGCGGACGCCCCCGTCGTCGTCGGCCAGTCGCTGCAGCTCGACGTGACCGCGTCGATCGGCATCGCCACCGCCGAGCCAGGCGAGCCGGCGAGCGTCCTGCTGACGCGCGCCGACGTCGCGCTCTACGACGCCAAGCGCAACGGCCGCGACCAGGTCGTGATCGCGCAGCCGTCGATGCGCGCGCCCGGTCCCCGCTGAGCGCCCGCGCCGCGCGCATCGGCTCGTCCGGCGACCCGTATCATCCGGCGATGCCCGCAGCACGCACCGCGGCCGTCAAGAGCCTGCGCCTGAAGGTCGGCCTCGAGATCCACGTCGAGCTCGCGACGCGGAGCAAGATGTTCACGCGCGCCGGCAGCCCCGGCAACGCCGAGTTCTACGACCGCGAGCCGAACTCGCTGGTCACGCCGACCGTCGCCGCGCTCCCGGGCACGCTCCCGGTGATGAACCGGCGCGCCGTCGAGATGAGCATGATGGTGGGCCTCGCGCTCGGCTGCTCGATCGCGCGGCGCTCCAAGTGGGACCGCAAGAACTACTACTACCCCGACCTCCCGAAGGGGTACCAGATCAGCCAGTACGACCTGCCGCTCTGCCACGACGGCGCGTACGAGCTCGCGCTCCCGTCCGGCGGCCCGAGGCGCATCGGCATCATCCGCGCGCACCTCGAGGAGGACACCGGCAAGCTCGGCCACGAGCTTCCGGGCGGGTTCCATTACGAGGGATCGCTCGTCGACCTGAACCGCGCCGGCACGCCGCTCCTCGAGATCGTCACCGCGCAGGACTTCGACAGCGCCGCGGACGTGGTCGCCTTCGCGCAGGAGCTGCGCGGGATCTGCCGGTTCCTCGGCGTCACCGAGGGAATCATGCAGAAGGGCCACATGCGGTTCGAGCCCAACATCAACGTGATCGCCGAGCTCGAGGACGGCACGGTCGTGAAGACCCCGGTCGTCGAGGTGAAGAACCTGAACTCCTTCAAGGCGCTGCGCGGCGCGATCGAGTACGAGCTCGGCGCGCAGCTCGACCGGTGGCGCGAGGACGGCAAGGTGATGGGCCCGGGCGCCAAGAGCACGCGGGGCTGGGACGACGTGAGGTGCGTCACCGTCCTGCAGCGCGAGAAGGAGGACGCGCACGACTACCGCTACTTCCCCGACCCCGACCTGGTGCCGGTGGTGGTGGACGATGCGTGGCTCTCGAAGGTGCGCGCCGAGATCCCCGAGCTGCCCGCGGTCCGCCGCGCCCGCTACGTGGGCGAGTACGGACTCGAGCAGAAGGATGCGGCCGCGCTCGTCGAGGACCGCGACCCGTGCATCTTCTTCGAGTCGTGCGTCGCCGCGCTCGGCGGCGGCGCGAAGGCCGGGTACGCCGCCGGCAAGTTCCTCCTGAACCAGCTCGCGAAGCGCGCGAACGAGCAGGGCGTGGGCCTCCACGAGGCGGGGCTCTCGGCCGCGCAGGTCGCGGGAATCGTCTCGCTCCGCGAGGCGGGTGCGCTCGGCGCGCAGAACGTGGACGCGCTGGTCGCCGCGCTCGCCGGCACGCCGGACGACGCGAAGGCCGCCGCGGAGCGCGCGGGCCTGCTCGTGGTCCGCGACGACGCCGCGCTCGACCGCTGGATCGACGAGGCCGTGGCCGCGAACCCGCAGGCCGCCGCCGACGTTCGCGCCGGCAAGATGGCCGCGATCGGCCGCATCGTCGGCGCGGTGATGAAGCTCGCGGGGGGCAAGGTCGACGCCAAGACCGTCAACGAACGGATCGTCTCAAGACTGAAGGAAGGTGCATGATGGGCGCAAGCTCCCCCGCCGCGCGCGCGACGCTCGGCCGAGTCCTCGTCTCGCAGCAGTCGATCGCGGAGCGCATGCCGACGCTCGCGCGCGAGATTGTCGCCTGGCTCGGCGACGGCGACGACGAGGTGGTGATCGTGCCGGTCATGACCGGCGCGTTCATCTTCGCCGCCGACCTAGTGCGGCTCCTGCCGATGCGGATGCGCATCACGCTCGCCGCGGTGTCGAGCTACCCGGGCGCGTCGACCTCGAGCCAGGGCGTTCGCCCGATCGGCAACCTGCCCGCGAGGCTCGACGGGCGTCGCGTGCTGCTCGTGGACGACATCCTCGACTCGGGCAACACGCTCAACTTCCTGCGCAAGGAGTTCGCCGCGCAGAAGCCGGCGCGGTTCGCCACCGCGGTGCTGCTGCGCAAGACCACCGAGGTCGCGATGCGCACCCCGTGCGAGTTCGTGGGCTTCGACATCCCCGACGAGTTCGTCGTCGGCTGCGGCCTCGACTACGACGGCTGCTTCCGGAACCTGCCCGACGTGCGGGTGCTGCACCCCGAGGGATCCGCCACGTGACGGCCGGCGCGCGTCGCGAGGCCGCGCGTGCGGTGTTCGCCACGGCGACCGCCGAGCAGGCCGGCGTCCCGCTCTTCGCGGCGTCGATGCTCGAGCCGGGGGAGATCATCGTCGCCGTGTTCCGCCCGAGCCTCGCGTGGATCGCGCTGCGCGCGCTCCCGATGGCGGTCGGCACCGGCGCGGCCGCCGCGCTCGCGTGGTTCTGCCTCGGGCTCTGGCCGGATTCCGAGTCGATCGCCCGGATGGCGCTCCAGGTGCTCGCGGCGCTCCTCGCGGCCCGCGTCGCGGCCGCGGTCGCCGAGTGGGCGAGCCGCGTGTATGTGCTCACCGACCGCCGCGTCCTCCGCCGCCGCGGCGTGCTCGCGCCCACGGTCTACTCCGCCACGCTCAACTCGCTGCGGCGCGTCGAGCTCCTGCAGGACGGCACCGACCGGGTCCTCGGCACGGGCACCGTGACGTTCAGCTCGCGCGCGGACGGCCCCTACGACGCGGCGTGGGTGATGGTGCCGCGCGCCCGCGACGTGCACGCGCTCGTCGAGCAGACCCGGCACCGCTACCGGCGCTAGTGCCGGGAAACGAAGCCCGGCTTCAACTTCGCTTCAGCTCGCCCACTGCGGGCCGGTGCGCGGGTTCGCCAGCATCGGCGCGAGCTCCTCGACCAGGCGGCGACCCTCCGCGTCGAGCGACTTGGGCGCCTCGACCTGCACCACGGCGTAGAAGTCGCCCGGCGTTCCCTTCGGCGGGTGGATTCCCTTCTCCTTCACGCGGATCCGCTGCCCGCTCTTCACGCCGCCCGGCACCTTCAGCTGCACCGAGCCCTGCAGCAGCGGCACGCGCACGGTCGCGCCGAGCGCGGCCTCCGCGATGGTGAGCGGCACGTCCGTCAGGACGTCGTTCTCCTCGCGCCGGAACCACGGATGCGCGGTCACGGTCACGGTGATGATCAGGTCGCCCGCCGGCGCGCCGGCCGCGCCGCGGCCGCCCTTGCCGCGGACCGCGAGCTTCGCGCCGCTCCGGATGCCGGCGGGGATCCGCACGTCGATCGACTCGCCGTTCACGCGGAACGATCGCGTGCCGCCGAGCGCCGCCGTCACGAAGTCGATGGTCTCGCTCGCCTCCGCGTTCGGCCCGTGCTGCGGCGGCTCCTCCTCGTCCTCGAGCCCGCCGAAGCCGCCGAACCCGCCGCGGCCGCGCGCGCCGCGGCCGCCGCGCGCGCCGCCGCGACCGCCGAACATCGAGCCGAAGACCTCCTCGAAGGTCGAGGGATCGACGTTCTGCCACGACTGCCCGCCGCCGCCGAACGGTCCCGCGCCGCCGAACGGATCGCCGCCGGTGCCGCCGCGCGGTCCCGCGCCCGCGGGCCCCGCCTTCACGCCCGCGATCCCGAAC
>JAIYBS010000206.1 GCA_027488415.1 Planctomycetaceae bacterium
TGCTCGCCCGCGTTGTCGTAGAGCGTGAAGAGCTGCGTCAGCCGCTCGGGTGCGTGGCCGTTCACGTGGTCGCGCGAGGGCCGCACCGTGAAGATGAAGGGGTGCGCCAGCAGCGTGGCGACGCCGGGATCGAACTGCACCGAGTTGTACTGCGCGCCCTCGAGCTCGGTCTTGTCGATCGCCACCGAGGCCGACTGGTCCTCGTTGAGGAAGAGCCGCGCCTCGTTCGCCGTGATCGCGCGGTTCATCGCGGGATCCGTGTCGGTGAACGCCACGGAGAAGTGGCGCGCGAGCTCCTCGCGCAGCTTCCACATCGCGCTCGAGAGGAAGTAGCTCTTGCCGCTCGAGGGGCTTCCCGCGAGGCTCATGATCACCATCGGGCGCTCGAGCACGAGCTGCGGGATCTCGAGGTGGCAGTGCGGGCAGGCCAGGCGGCGCGTCCTTCCGCCCGCGGGATCGATCGCCTCGCCGGCCGGGGTGAACCGCGACGGGAGGAAGCGAACCGCGTCCTCCGCGCTCAGCAGCCGGTCGCCGAGCAGCTCCGGGTGCGCGGCGATCCACAGCGACTCGTCCGGCCGGAACCGATGCCAGCAGTGGGGGCAGACGGAGCTCGCCTTCAGTTTCCTGCTCACGGTCGGATGGTCCTCGGTTCCCGGCCCGCCGACGGGCGGTTGGTGCAGCGCGGAAGTTACCCGCTCAACCAATACGCACGCTTGGCTCCGCAGGGTGCGCACCGTACGCTCATCGCGTGGCGACGATCCCACCGAACCCGCCCTCGCGCGGAGCGACCGGGGTCGCCGGCGCGCACCACGAAGCAGTCGCGGTTCCGGAGGAGAACGAGACCCTCTGCGAACCGAGGGAGCGCGCGTCGGCGATCATCGCGATCCTCCTGGCGCTGTTCCTCGCGCTCGTGCTCGTCGCGGCCGCGATGTGCTCGCGGCAGGGCGACGGGCTCGGCGGTGGCGGCGCGGGGATGGTGGCCGGCGCCGGATTCGGCAACGGCACAGGCTCGGGTGTGGGTCCGGGTTCGGGCACCGGCTCGGGTGCCGATGGCACGGGGCCCGGCGCCGCGAACGACGGACGCGGTCTCGGCGCGAGCGGCGACGACGAGCCGGCGCCGCCGCTCGGCGACCCGGAAGGCACCGTCGTCGGGGGCAGCACGGGCGCGGCGGAATCGCCCGCCGAGGTCCCGGCCGTCGAGATCGATCCGCCGAAGTTCGGATTCACCGCGCCGGATGCGCCGCCCGTGCCCGTGGTGACGCCGCCGCCCGCGGCGGCACCAGGGACCGAGACCGGTCGCCCGACGCGCGGCGCGTCCGGCGCGACGGGAGGCGCGACCGGAGGCCAGATCCGCAAGCTGGTCGAGAACTTCAAGAACTCGAGAGTCACCATCAACCTCGATGCGACGTCGAGCATGCAGGCCTCGCGAGACGCGCTCGCGGTGATCATCCCCGACCTCTTCGCGACCATCGAGGGCGGGATGATCACCGTCAAGGTCTTCCGGGACATCCTGCAAGGCGAGCCGAACGAGGTGATCATCCGGCCCACTCCCAAGTCGAGGAACCCGAAGGTGATCGAGTGGATGGTTGCCAAGGTGCTCGCCGTCCCGCTGGAGGGCGGCGGTGACCCGCCGGAGACCGGCTACCAGCTCGTCATCGAGAGCATGCGGCGCAACGAGCCCGGCAAGGACGGCCAGCCGAACATCGAGATCATCATCACGGACGCACCCGAGAAGCAGGCCGACCGGCTGAACGAGCTGCTGACGCTCGCATACCGCAAGAAGACGCGCGTGTTCCTGATCGAGACCCATACCGAGCCCCCGACGCGCACCGAACTGACCGCGGGCGAGTCATCCCCATGACGATCTTCTCCTACTTCGCCTGGATCCCCAAGCCATCGCACCCCGGTGCCTCGTGCGACGAGCGCGAGCGCAACGGCGCGCTCGCCGCGATCGTCGCGTGCTTCCTGCTCGCCATCGGGCTCGTGATCGCGGCGATCCTGCTCGTGCCGGAGGGTGATCCGTCGACCGACGCCGGCCTCGCGACCGCGGGCGGCGGGTACGGCACGGGCTCGGGCGACGGCTTCGGCGCGGGCACCGGGAGCGGCAGTGCGCTCGCCGGCAAGGGCCCGGGCGCGGGCGTCGCGGGCAGCCGCAAGGGCGTCACCGGCGACGCCAGCGACACCGCGCCGAGGGGACAGCTCGCCGGCACGGTCGCGCAGGCGAACGCGCGCGAGGGTGAGTCGCTCGTCACCGGCGAGGCCAAGGAGCTGCCGAAGTTCGGCTTCACGCTGCCGGACAAGAACGACCCGATCGACCCGCCGCAGACCGCCGTTGCCGTGGGACGCCGCGACGGCCGCGACGGGGCCGGAGCCGCGGGCGCGGGGGGCGGCGGCGGCGCGGGCTTCATGGGCATCCCCGAGGACGCGAAGTCGATCGTCTACGTGCTCGACTTCTCCGCGAGCATGCGCGACGGCAACCTCAAGCGCGAGAGCGAGCTCAAGCGCGAGCTCGCGCGCAGCATCCAGGCGCTGCCGAAGGACGGGAAGTTCACGGTGATCCTCTTCGGCCGCTCACCGGGCGACGGCGCGCAGGTCGTGACGCGCGCGGACGGATCGACGGTCTGGCGCGCCGCGTGGCCGATGCCGCCCGAGGGCGCGCTCGTTCCGGCGACGCCGGCAAACCGCTCGGCGGCCGTTTCGTGGGTGAACGAGCGCAGCCCCGACGCGGGCGGGTCGAGCTACGCGTGGGACTCGATGGAGATGGCGCTCGCACTCAAGCCCGAGGCGATCTACCTGCTCACCGACGGCGAGTTCGACAGCTACGGGCTCAACGACCTGATGGACGCGATCCGCAAGGGAAACGCCGACAGGCAGACGCGCATCCACACCGTCGCGCTCGGCTCGCCGGGCGACGTGGCGTCGCTCCAGGGAATCGCCGCCGACAACGGCGGCTCGTACCGCTGGGTCGAGCTGACGCCGGGGCGGTGACGCGGGAGGCGGCGCCCCCGGCCCCGCGAGCGGCGCGCGCACTCACTTCCCCGCGCGGTCCCACACCACGGCGTTCCACGTGTCCTCGAGCCGCTCCTGCGCGCCGCTCGCGGGCGTGCCGACCTGCTCGTCGATCACGAGCCGCTCGAGCTCCGCGAAGCGCGACTCGCCGCGCTCGATGCGCTGGCCGAGCTCGCCGTCCCAGCTCGCGTAGCGCTCGCGGCGCGCGGCGTCGATGCGGCCGTCGGCGCGCAGCGCGGCCGCGGCCTTGAGCCCGAACGCGAACGCGTCCATCGACGCGATGTGCCCGTGGAAGAGGTCCTCCGGGCGCCAGCTCTCGCGACGGCGCTTCGCGTCGAAGTTGAGCCCGCCGGTCGTGAAGCCGCCGGCCGCGAGGATGACCTCCATCACGCGCGTCGCGAGCGCGTAGTCGGTCGGGTACTGGTCGGTGTCCCATCCGCAGTTCGGCGTCCCCATGTTCGCGTCGACCGAGCCGAGCGCGCCGGCGGCGGCGGCCACGCGGAGCTCGTGCTCCATGTCGTGCGCGGCGAGCGTGGCGTGGTTCGTCTCGATGTTGAGGGAGACCTTCCCGAGCAGCCCGTGCTCGCGGAGGAAGCCGAGCACCGTGGCCGCGTCGAAGTCGTACTGGTGCACGGAGGGCTCGCGCGGCTTCGGCTCGATGTAGATGGCACCCTTGAAGCCGAGGTCGGACTTCCAGTCGACCGCCATGTGCAGCATGCGCGCCATGTGGGCGAGGTCCCGCGGCATGTCGCGGTTCAGCAGGCTCGAGTAGCCCTCGCGGCCGCCCCAGAAGACGTAGCCCTCGCCGCCGAGGCGGTGGGTGACCTCCATCGCGTGCTTCACCTGCGCGCAGGCGTGCGCGTAGACGCGGACGTCGGGACTCGTGCCGGCGCCGGCCGCGTAGCGCGGATGCGCGAAGAGGCACGCGGTGCCCCAGAGCAGCCGCTTGCCGCTCGCCTGCATGCGGCCGCGCAGGTGCTCGGCCACGCGGTCGAGCGCGGCGTTCGACTCGCGGAGCGTCGCGAGCTCCGGCGCGACGTCGCGGTCGTGGAAGCAGAAGCGGTCGATCGAGCACTTCTCGAGGAACTCGAAGAACGCGTCGGCGCGGCGCAGGCAGTTGGTGACGGCGTCGGTCCCGTCGTCCCAGGGCATCACGGCGGTCGGCGCGCCGAACGGATCGCCGAGCCCGTTGCGCATGGTGTGCCAGTAGCAGGCCGCGAAGCGCAGGTGGTCGCGCATCGGCCTGCCCGCGACCGGCGCGTCCGGGTCGTAGTGACGGAACGCGAACGGGTTCCGGGTCGCGGGACCCTCGTAGCGGACGCGGTCGACGAAGGGGAAGGCCTGCTGCATGCGGCTATTCTCTCACGGCCGAAGGAGGCGCGCGCTGGACACCGAGATCATCGACAGCCTGCCGCTCCTGCTGGTGATCTCCGGGCTCATGCTCGCGGTCGCCGCGCTCGGGACCAAGGTCGCCACGCGGGTGGGGATCCCGACCGCCCTCGCCTTCATCGCGGTCGGCATGCTGGTGGGCGAGCCGCTCAACCTGACCGACCCCGCCGCGGGCTACCGCAGCGCCTACGCGGTCGGCAACGTCGCGCTGGCGCTGATCCTCTTCTACGGCGGCCTCAGCACCGAGATCCGGCGCACCCGCGGCATCTGGTTGCCGTCGATCGCGCTCGCGACGGTGGGCGTCGTGCTGGTGAGCGTGATCACCGCGGCGGTCGTGTGGGCCGCGTTCCCCGGCGTCGGCTGGTACGCGGCGCTCATGCTCGGCGCGGTCCTCGGCTCGACGGACGCCGCGAGCGTGCTGCAGATCCTCGGCGGCGAGCGCATCGCCGGGCGCGTGCGCGAGACGGTCGAGCTCGAGAGCGGCCTGAACGACCCGATGGCGTTCGTCCTCGTGGCGGCGTTCGCCCACATGTGGATGGGCGGGAGCTTCGACCCCTGGACCGTGCCGCTCGTCCTCTGGCAGCTGGTCGCCGGGGCCGTGATCGGCGTGGTGATCGGCTGGGTGAGCGACCTGGCGCTGGCGGCCTTCGAGGAGGACGCGCCCGAGGTCTACCCGGTGATCACGGTCGCGCTCGCGCTGCTCGCCTACGGGGCGGCGCACATGGCGCACGCGAGCGGCCTGCTCGCGGTGTTCATGACGGCGCTGACGCTCGGGAACAGCTCAGACCTGCCGTTTCGCAGCACGATCGTCCGGTTCCACGCGTCGCTCGCGTACCTGGCGCAGATCGTGATGTTCTTCATGCTCGGCGTGATGATCGACCTGCAGGTGCTGACCGACCCGGTGGTCATCGCGGGCGGCACGGTGATCGCGTTCGTGCTCGCGTTCGTGGCGCGGCCGATCGCCGTCACGTCGATCCTCCTGCCGCTCGGGTACTCGGCGCGCGAGACGGCCGCGATCAGCTGGCTCGGGCTTCGCGGCGCGGTGCCGATCATCCTGATGACGGTGCCGCTCCTGATGGCGCAGGGCGGCGAGCACTCGCACTTCCTGAAGCGCGCGTTCGGCGCGGTCTTCATCTGCGTGATCGTCGGCAGCGTGATCCCGGGGTCGACGGTTCGGTGGACGCTGCGGCTCCTCCGCCTGCGGCTGCCGTCGCCGCCGAGGCCGAGCGCGATGATCGACATGATCACGAAGACGCCGCTCGACACGCGCATGATGATGGTGGTCGTGCAGCCCGGTGCGCCGATCGAGGGCAAGCAGCTCGCGGAGGCGCGCATCCCCGGAGAGATCACCGTGGCGCTCGTCGTCCGCGGCGTGCGCACCCAGCGCGTGCGCGGCGACACGCGCTTCGAGGCCGGCGACGAGGTGGCGATCAGCCTGCCCGACCGGCTCGTGCCGATCGCGCGGCAGATGTTCGGCGAGCACGACGAGTGAGGAAAATATGCCGGGGGGCCCCCGGCATATTTTCCGGCGTCACTTTCCCTCGCGCCGGCTCGCGTCCATGATCAGGATCGCGTTCAGCATGCCGCCGAGGGCGATGAACAGCGTGCCGAACTCGTTCGCGGCGCCGAGGCCCTTGTAGCTCGACATCGTGAACGTGCCCTGCGCGGGGCGGCCGAGCGGGTCGAGCGGCGCGGGCGCCGGGAGCAGCTCGCCGACCTTGCCGGTCTTCAGGACGTTCTGGTTGATCCAGTCGGTGCCGAGCGCGATCGGTCCGTTGGCGCTCTGCGCGATGAACCACGGGCCGTCCTCGACGCTGTCGACGGCGTCCACGCCGCCGATCAGGAGCCCCGAGACGAACATGCCGAGCACCCCGCACATGGCGAGCAGGCCGCGGCGGCGGTGACCGAGCGCAAGATGCCCGAGACCCGGGAAGACCCACGCGAGCACCGGGCCCTTCACGCCCTGCCCCGTCGCGCCGAGCACCACCGCGGCCACGAGGCCGGCCGCGCCGAGCGCGATCGCCGTCGGCACCGCGCCGAGCGTCGGCACCGCGGACGCCAGGATCGGCGATCCGGCGGCGGATGCCGCGCTCGCGGATCCCGGCGCGCGCGACGGCGCCTTCGGGGCCTCGGCAGGCGGGCGCGTCGCGGGCTGGCTCGCCGCAGGCGCGGGAGTCGATGGAGCTGCGGCCGGGGACACCGCGGCGTCGGGCGCCTTCAGCGCCCACTCGATGCCGCCCACGATGTGCTGGCGGAACAGCGGCTCGGAGAAGCTCTCCTTGGTGTGCCCGCCCGCCGTGTACCAGGCGCGCCCGCCGTCGAACTCGTGGCACCACGCGATCGGATGGTCGGCGCCCATCGGCGTCTTCTCGGGGTCGTAGGTCTTCTCGTCGAGCGTCGCGAGGACGTGCACGCCGGCGCGTGGGTTCTGCCGGAACGCGTACCACTCGTCGAAGCGCTTCCACTCCGCGGGCAGCATCCGCGTCGAGCGGTGCTCGCGGTCCTCGACCCGGACCACGGCGTCCTGGTTCCGCGGGTGCCCGAGGAACCACGCGCCGGCCAGCCGCCCGTACCAGGGCCAGTCGTACTCGGTGTCGGTGGCGGCATGGATGCCGACCCACGCGCCGCCGCCGCGGATGTAGCCCTCGAACGCGCGCTGCTGCGCGTCGTCGAGCACGTTCCCCGTCGTCGAGAGGAAGACGACCGCGCCGTAGCGACGCAGGTTCTCCGGCGTGAACGCGGAGGAGTCCTCGGTGGCGTCGGTCTCCCAGCGGCCCGCGCCGACGTCGCGGACCGCGGCGATGCCGTCCGGGATCGACTGGTGCCGGAAGCCGGCGGTCTTGCTGAACACGAGGACGCGCGGCAGCGGGCTCGCGCCCGCGGCCGGCCCGGCTGCCCCCTGCGACGCCGCCGATGCCCCGCCGAGCAGCGCGCAGAGTCCCGCCGCGGCCGCGACGCGCGCGACCGCGAGGCGGCGGGAGAACGACCGGAACGCGAGGGCGATGGGCATCGACGCCATCGTAGCGATCGGCGGTTCCGATCTGCCGATCGCTACACTCGCAGCATGGCAGACGACACGCCGCGCAAGCCCATCGATCCCACGCCGCCCGCCGGAGACCCGCGCTGGAACGAGGTGGTCGACCGGCGAACCGGCATCGACCGCCGTGCCGTCGAGGGCGCGCAGGACCCGACGAACCTCGAGCGCCGCCGCGGCCCCGGACGCCGCCTCACGGACTTCGTGAAGACCGCCGAGGAAGGCGAGATGAACCGCGAGCAGTACCTGTTCCTGCTCGCGATCGACGCCTTCAAGCGCGTGAA
>JAIYBS010000285.1 GCA_027488415.1 Planctomycetaceae bacterium
CGCGCTCGGCGAGCGCGGCATCGCGAACCCCGTCATCCAGGGCATCCACTCCGAGCCGTGGCACCCCGAGCGCTTCCCCGCCGGGCACCGCTACGAGCTGCGCATCGTCGAGGTTCCGGTGCGCGACCTGTCCGACCCGCAGCTCGAGAAGCTGAGCCGCGACGCGCACCTGTTCCTCTCGCTCGAGGAGATGCGCGCGGTGCAGGCGGAGTACCGCCGGCTCGGGCGCGAGCCGCGCGAGATCGAGCTCGAGACCATCGCCCAGACCTGGAGCGAGCACTGCGTCCACAAGACGCTGAAGAGCACCGTTCGCTACCGCGAGGCGAACCTCGCGCCGGGCCAGGCGTCGCTCGCCGGCACCGCGGCGGCCGGGCGCCCGAACCACGAGGCCGCCGCCGACGGCAGCGTGACGATCCGGAACCTGCTGAAGAGCACGGTCGCCGCGGGCACCTTCGCGCTCATCGACGCGAAGCGCCCGGACCGCATCGACTGGTGCCTCTCGGTGTTCGTCGACAACTCGGGCGTCATCGCCTTCGACGACGAGAACGCCGTGTGCTTCAAGTGCGAGACGCACAACCGCCCGAGCGCGATCGAGCCCTACGGCGGCGCCGCGACCGGCATCGGCGGCTGCATCCGCGACATCATGGGCACCGGCCTCGGCGCGAAGCCGGTCGCCGCGACCGACGTGTTCTGCGTCGCGCCGCTCGAGGGCACGGAGGTGCCCGCGGGCTGCCTGCCGCCGAGGCGGATCCTCTCGCAGGTGGTGGCCGGCGTGCGCGACTACGGCAACCGCATGGGCATCCCCACCGTGAACGGCGCGGTGTGGTTCGACCCGCGCTACGTGGGCAACCCGCTCGTCTACTGCGGCGTGGTCGGCACGATGCCGAGGACGATGGTGAAGGGCGAGACGCGCCGCGGCGACCGGATCGTCGCGATCGGCGGCCGCACCGGCCGCGACGGCATCCACGGCGCGACGTTCTCGAGCGCCGAGGTCGAGCACGGCCACAGCACCGAGTTCAGCCACGCGGTGCAGATCGGCAACGCGATCACCGAGAAGAAGATGCTCGACGCGATGCTCGCCGCGCGCGACCAGCCGGACGGGCCGCTCTACAGCGGCACCACCGACTGCGGCGCGGGCGGATTCTCGAGCGCGGTCGGCGAGATGGGCAAGGACGTCGGCGCGGTCGTGGACCTCGACCGCGCGCCCGTGAAGTACGACGGCCTGAGCCCCACCGAGATCTGGATCAGCGAGGCGCAGGAGCGCATGGTGCTCTCGGTGCCGCCGGCGAAGCTCGACCGGCTGCGCGCGGTGTGCGCGGCGCACGGCGTCGAGCTCTGCGACCTCGGCGAGTTCGGCTCGCCGGACGGCACGATCCGCCTCCTCTGGCACGGCACCGAGGTCGGCTCGCTCGACACGCACTTCCTCCATGAGGGCGTGCCGATGCCGACGCGCGAGGCGACGTGGGACGCGGCGTGGAGCGCGTCGCCGCTGCCGCCCGCCGGCGCCGGCCGCGGCGTCGGGCCGCGCCTCCTCGACACGGCGTGCACGCTGCTCTCGCACCCGAACCTGGCGAGCAAGGAGTGGATCATCCGCCAGTACGACCACGAGGTGCAGGGCGGCAGCGTCGTGAAGCCGCTCGTCGGCGTCGGGAACGGCGGACCGTCCGATGCCGCGGTCGTGCACCCGGTGCCCGGCTCGCCGCGCGCGCTCGCGATCGGCAACGGCCTCGCGACCGGCTGGTGCGCGGACCCGTACGCGATGACGCTCGCCGCGATCGACGAGTGCGTGCGCAACCTCGTGTGCGTCGGCGCCGACGCGTCGCGGATCGCGATCCTCGACAACTTCTGCTGGCCCTCGTGCGACGACCCGCGCAACATGGGCGCCCTGGTGCGCGCGGCGGAGGCGTGCCTCGACGGCGCGCTCGCCTACCGCGCGCCCTTCATCAGCGGCAAGGACAGCCTGAAGAACCAGTTCCGCACGCAGGACGGCCGGACGATCATGATCCCGCCGACGCTCCTGATCTCGGGCTTCGCGATCGTTCCGGACGCGCAGCGCGCCTGCACCATGGACCTCAAGTCCGCCGGAAACGTGCTCGTGCTCGTGGGCTCCACCGGCGCGCGCATGGGCGGCAGCCACCGCGCCATGCTTGGCGCGTGCGGGCATGCCGACGCGCGGCTCCCCGAGGTGGACCCGGCGCGCGGCGCGCGCACGGCGCATGCCGTGGCGGCCTGCATCGCCGCGGGCGACGTGCGCAGCGCGCACGACCCGAGCGAGGGCGGCCTGCTTCCCGCGATCGCGGAGATGTGCTTCGCCGGCGGGCTCGGCGCGCGCGTCGACCTCTCCCATGTTCCGGTCCACGGCGGCGACGTCAACGACGAATGCCGCGCCTTCGCCGAGGATCCGCACCGCTACGTGCTCGAGATCGAGCCCGCGCACCTCGCCGGCGTGCAGGCGCGGCTCGCGGGGATCCCGCACGCGGTCATCGGCACGGTGACCGACGAGCCGTCGCTCGAGCTCGTCGGCGTCGCCGTCCCGCGCGAGTCCGCGCCCATCGCAACGCTTCGCGCCGCCTGGTGCGCACCGACCGGAGGCTGACCATGCATCGACCGAAGGCCCTCGTCATCACCGCCGCCGGCATCAACTGCGACCTCGAGCTCGCGCAGAGCTTCGCGGCCGCGGGCGCCGAGCCGGAGTACGTCCTGCTCAGCGAGCTCGTCCGCGATCCCGCGCGCATCGATCGCTACCGCCTCGTCGGGCTTCCCGGCGGTTTCAGCTTCGGCGACGACATCGCGGCCGGCCGCATCATGGGCGCGCTCATGCGCCGCAGCCTCTACCCGGCGCTCGCCGCGGCGATCGACCGCGGCGTGCCCATGATCTGCCCGTGCAACGGCTTCCAGATCGCGGTCCAGGCGGGGCTCCTGCCCGGGCCCGCGCTCGGTGCCCCGTGGCCCGCCGAGGCGGCGGCGCCGACGGTTGCCCTCGCGCAGAACGCCGAGGGCCGCTTCCGCGACGCGTGGACGCGCGTCGAGATCCCGGCCGAGACGCGCTGCGTCTGGACGCAGGGCATCGAGCTCGACGACTCGACCGGACTCCTGCCGAGCGCCCACGGCGAGGGCCGCCTCGTCGCCGACGACGCGCTCCTCGACGCGCTCGAGGTGAACGGCCAGGTCGCGGTGCGCTACCACGCCGCCGACCACTTCAACGGCAGCATGCGCCGCATCGCTGGCATCTGCGACCCGAGCGGCCTCGTGTTCGGCCTGATGCCGCACCCGGAGCGCTACATCCGCTGGACGCAGCACCCGCGCTGGACGCGGCTCACGCCGCACCAGCGCCACGGCGAGCCCCTCGGCCTGCGGATGTTCCGCAACGCCGTCGAGCGCGTCCTCGTCAACGCCTGAACCCGCGCGGGCCGCGCCCCGCGCACGAAGGAGATACATGACCACCTCCACCGCCACCCTCCGCTGCGGCGTCGTCGGCGTCGGCAAGATGGGCCGCCACCACGCGCGTCTCTGGACGCAGGTTGCCGGCTGCGACCTCGTCGGCGTCGTCGACTCGAGCGCCGAGCGTCGCCAGCAGGTGATCGACCAGTACGGCGGCAAGGGCCACGCCGAGGTCGAGCAGCTCATCGAGGCGGGCGTCGACCTCGTGACGATCGCGACGCCGACCGTCGCGCACCGGGAGGCCGCCGAGAAGCTGCTCGCCGCCGGCGTGCACTGCCTGATCGAGAAGCCGCTCGCGCCGACGCCTTCCGAGGCGCGTGCGATCGCCGATGCCGCCGCCCGCAGCGGCGCGATGCTGCAGGTCGGCCACGTCGTGCGCTACGACCCCGTCATGGTCGCCGTGCGAAAGCTCGGCCTCGTGCCGCGCTTCGTCGAGGTCGACCGCGTCAGCCCGATGACCTTCCGGAGCGTCGACGTGGGCGTCGTGCTCGACATGATGATCCACGACATCGACGTCCTCCTCATGCTCTTCGGCGCCGAGCCGACCGAGGTGCGCGCGAGCGCGGTGAGCGTGCTCGGCGAGGCCGAGGACGTCTGCAACGCGCGGCTCGAGTTCCCGCGCATGGCCGACGGGTACACGCCGGTCGCCAACGTGACCGCCAGCCGCCTGGCGATGAAGACCGAGCGCAAGATCCGCGTGATGAGCGACGACACCTACGTCAGCGCCGACTTCGTGGACCGCAAGGGGACCGTCGCGCGCAAGGGCCCGAACCTCTCGAAGATCGGCGAGGTGCGCGAGCTGCTTAAGCAGGGCGCGGACCTCAGCCACCTCAACTTCCTTGACCTCCTGCAGGTGGAGCCACTCGGCGTCGAGCCCGGCGAGCCGCTGAAGCTCCAGGCCGAGGACTTCGTCGACGCCATCCGCACCGGCCGGCGCCCGTTCGTCGATGCCGAGGCGGGCTTCGCGGCCGTCCGCACCGCGGACCGCATCGTCGCCGCCGCGCGCGAGGCCGGTTCGCGAATGGTCTGAGGACACGGAACCGATGAAGGCGAACCCGCTCGAGTCCTGGTCCGACGTGCCGCCGCAGGAATGCGACGTGGCGATCGTCGGCGGCGGATTCGCGGGGCTGATGACGCTCGTCCACCTGTGCCGCATGCGCCCGGCGGGCCGGTACGTGCTCTTCGAGCGTCGTCCGCGCGCGTTCCCCGGCGTGGCCTACGGCGGCTGCGATCCCGGTCACCTGCTGAACGTCCCAGCCGCGCGCATGGGTGCGTTCGGGTCCGAGCCCGCGGCATTCCACGCGTGGCTTGAGTCGCGCCATCCCGGTCGGTGGTCCGCCGACGACTTCGCGCCGCGTGCGCTGTTCGGCGCGTACCTCAAGGAACTCGCGGAATCCGAGCTGTCGCGCACC
>JAIYBS010000012.1 GCA_027488415.1 Planctomycetaceae bacterium
GAGGCCTCGCGACAAACTCGGCCACCGTGTCGGGGTTGTAGTCACCGGTCCCGTCCGTGGTCTGGAACCGGAACAGGTCCATCGCGGTCAGGTCGTTGACCAGGAAGTCGGCGCCCGAGCCGAAGCCGAGCGCGTGCCCGACCTCGTGCACCAGCACGTCGCGGAAGCTGAACCCGACCACGCCGTTCGAGGGGTCGTAGTCGAACGGGAACGTGGTGCTCATCCGGATGCTGCCGTCGTTGCCGGTGGCGGAGCCGACGGTCGACTTGAACGCGGCACGCGTGAAGAACACGCGTGACTCTGCGGTGACGACGTCGCTCAGTCCGTCGTAGCGGACCGGCACGGTCGACGAGGTCGGCAGGCGCGGAAGGAGCCCGTCCGTGGCATCACGGCGCGTCACGAGGCCACCGCGCGACGAGCCATAGGTGGCCCCGACGTAGCTGGTACCGGTTGAGCCGAGTACGCCCGCCGGGAGCTCGGCGAAGGAGATCGAGATGCGCACGGACACCGGGTCGCGGAAGAGCGTCTCGAGGTAGGCCTCGACCGCCGCGATCGCCGCCGCGGCTCCCGCCGGCACGGTGCCGGAGACGACGAACACGAAGTCCGGGCCGACCAGCGAGTGGCTGCCGTCGATGATGACCCCGCCGTCCTCGAACGAAGCGTCGTGGTCAACGGCGGACTGCTCGAGGAAGCCGGCGGGCACGGCCTTGGTGCTCGTGCCGCAGATCGGGCGCCAGTGCTCGAAGGTCGGAGCGTCGAACTCCTGCCCCTCGTAGGTCGCCATCGGCTCCCAGCCCTGCCAACGAACGAGGGACGGTAGCGGCAGGATGATTCCGCGCGCGGGGTCATGCTTGCGCGGCACGACTGGCTCCGCCAGCGGGTCCACGGCGCCGCCGGCGCCGAGCAGCGCAGAGGCGAGCGCGGCACCCAAGGTGGCAGAGGCCACCGGATGCCGGAGTCGGCGACCGAGGGAGGAAGGCTCCATCATCTCACTTCCAATAACGGCGTCCGAGGACGGGATCCATCACAATTCGCCCGGTACGGAGAATTCGCCCACTTCGGTTCGCGTCCTCCCGGACGGATCCCGCGTTTCCTTGACTTCCGGCCTGCCTGGCCTACACTTCGCGGACTTCGCAGCGGGACACACCGGCTCGAGACCGCCACCACGGAGCCAAGACGGCCTCCAGGCACCGAGCAAACCCCCGATTCCGCTCCCGAGGCACTGGTTCGGCCCCCGCCGCCCCAGCACAACCGTGGACGGCCGCAGGCAGTTCCGGGCACGATCCGAAGGCGTCAATGCGCGCGCCGCGATGCATTCCTGCATCGGCGGGCTCACGCATTCGTCCGGGCGTGCGTCTGGATCGCGGAGGGCCGTCCTTCATCGCATCCCGGGAGGGATGCATTCGGACGGGTTTGGACTCGGGTCGGGCATCGCCCGGACCGCGGCGCAGGAAGCGCCGGAAGGAGCTCGGTGGCAGGATCGGCGTACGGAAACTCGGACAGGGATCGCGTGCTGGACGCCACGGACCTCGTGGCGCTCATCGGCGAGCACGTGCAGCTGCGGCCGAAGGGTCGCGAGCACGTGGGCCTGTGCCCGTTCCACGACGACCGCTCGCCGTCGATGTCGGTCGTCACGCACAAGGGCTCGGGCTTCTACAAGTGCTTCTCGTGCGGCGCGGCCGGGAACGCGATCGACTTCATGATGAACTACCACAAGATGGAGTTCATCGACGCGCTGCGCTCGCTCGCCGAGCGCGCAGGCATCGAGCTGCGGCAGACGCGCTCCGAGGACGGCGCCGCGGGCGGACGCCGCGCCCTGCTCCGCGCGAACGCCATCGCCGCGAACTTCTTCCGCAAGGCACTCGCGCACGCCGAGGTCGGCGCATCCGCGCGCGGCGCGCTCGACGCGCGCGGCCTCTCCGCGGAGATGCGCGAGCGGTTCCAGCTCGGCGCGGCGCCGAACGCGTGGGACAGCTTCCTCCGGCACCTCGACCGCCTGCGCGCCCACCATGCGGGCTCGCGCGGCGACGACGCGGTGCCGGACCTCGACGTCTTCCGCGCCGCCGGCCTGGTGCGCGACGGCAGACAGGGGCCGATCGACGGGTTCCGCAACCGCGTGATCTTCCCGATCTGCGACGAGATGGGCCAGCCCATCGCCTTCGGCGCGCGACAGATCGACAAGGAGGATCAGCCCAAGTACCTGAACTCGCCGGAGAGCGGCGTGTTCCACAAGGGCCGAGGGCTGTACGCGATCCACCTCGCCAAGAAGTCGATCATCGACCGCCGCACGGCGGTGATCTGCGAGGGATACACCGACGTCATCGCCTGCCACGAGGCGGGCGTCACCAACGCCGTCGCGACGCTCGGCACCGCGCTCACCCGCGACCACGCGCGCGTGCTGAAGCGGATGGCCGAGCGGATCGTCCTGCTGTTCGACGGCGATGCCGCGGGACAGAAGGCGGCGGACCGCGCCATCGAGGTGTTCTTCGCCGAGCCCGTCGACGTGCGCATCTGCACGCTGCCCGACGACCTCGACCCCGACGAACTGCTCCGGATGCCGGACGGTCGTGCGCGGTTCGACGAGGCGCTCGAGCGGAGCGAGGACGCGCTGCGCCACTTCGTGAAGCGCTTCCGCCAGGACTTCCGCTCAGCCGGCGGCCTCAGCGCGCAGCAGCAGCGGATCGAGGCGGTCCTCGCGAGGCTCGTCGAGCTCGGCTTCCGCTCGATGCCCGGGCTGCGTCGTACGCTCGTGATGTCGAGCCTCGCCTCGATCAC
>JAIYBS010000241.1 GCA_027488415.1 Planctomycetaceae bacterium
AAGGGCGCGCTGATCTACCCGACCGTCGTCATCTTCATCGCCGTGGCGATCGTCACGGGCATCATGTACTTCGTCATCCCGAAGTTCCAGGAGATCTTCAACGACTTCAACGTGAAGCTCCCGGCGCTGACGCTGTGGCTCGTCTCCGCGTCCAAGTGGATCGCCGGCAACGCGAGCCCCGACCAGCGCGTACCCGGCGTCATCTGGATCATCGCCAGCCCGTTCGTGATCTTCTTCTTCTTCAAGGTCATCCGGAAGACGCACTACGGCAGGGCGGCGACCGACTGGATCGTGCTCAAGATCCCCGTCATCGGCAACCTGGTGCAGAAGACCACGGTCGCGCGATTCACGCGGACGCTCGGCACGCTGGTCGCCGCGGGCGTGCCCATCCTCGAGGCCATCACGATCACCAAGGAGACCTCGGGCAACTGGGTGTTCGAGACGGCGCTCGGCAAGGTCCACGACAGCATCAAGGAGGGCGAGACGTTCGCCGGGCCGCTCCGCAAGGCGAAGGTCTGCGACGCGATCGTCGTGAACATGATCGACGTCGGCGAGGAGACCGGCGACCTCGACGTGATGCTGATGAAGATCGCCGACAACTACGACGAAGAGGTCGACGTCGCGGTGGCCAGCCTCCTGAGCCTGCTGGAGCCCTTCATGGTCGTGATCCTCGGCGGCATCGTCGGCACCATCGTGCTGGCGCTCTTCCTGCCGCTGGTCAGCATGATCGAGAGCGTCTCCGGCCAGAAGGGCGGCAGCTGATGCCGGCAACGACCCGTCCCGCGCGTTCGCGCCGGGCGCGCCCGGTCGCCGGCTTCTCGGTGGTCGAGCTGCTCGTCGTGCTCGGCATCCTGATCGCGATCATCTCGAGCCTGGTGGTCGGCCTCAACTTCGCGTCCCGCAAGGCGCGGGTGGCCAACACCGAGTTCCTGATGAACTCGATCATGGCCGGCATGGTGCGCTTCAAGGCGGAGACGGGCTACCTGCCGCCGGTCCTCTCGGACCCGCGGCAGATGCCCAACGGCAACGGCGGCACGGCGTTCGGGCAGGTCGGCTGGGCGCGCGACGGCATCACGCCGCCGACCGTCGCGGGCGACCAGCAGAACGGTCCGGCCTACGGCTCGTGGAACGCGCAGCAGAACCTGGCCGTGCAGCGCTGGTTCTCGGCGACCACGGTCCCGGAGTACCTTCTGGGCACCGGTGACCGCTCGCAGGACGGCTACGGCGTCATCCTCAACGCCAACGGTTCGCTCCCCGCGGACGGCACGCCGGGATACCGCGAGCAGCCGGCCCTCGGCATCCGCAACCCGGGCCAGGACGGGCTCTGGGGCGCGCTGCTCGACCCGCGGGCCGGCACCGCCGGAAACGGCTTCTTCGGCTCGCGCAACCTCGCGGTCGCGAACGCGAACGAGGGCAACACCAACGGCACCGCGCACCAGAGCGTGCAGTACCTGAAGAGCAAGTCGCTCGGGCCGTACCTCGAGGTGAAGAGCGACTCCGACATCGGCGCGCTCACCGGCTTCGACAACCTCGGCACGCCGCAGGTCGCGCGGATCGGCGAGATCAACAACTTCGAGCTCGCGCCGAAGGTGATCCTCGACTTCTTCGGCAAGCCGATCCTCTTCTATCGCCGCGGCTACCTCAACGGCGACCTCAAGTCGATGGACCGCCGGTTCAGCCTCGCCGACGTGATCGCGCTGCGACCGCAGAGCTTCACGGCGGGTGACGCGATCGACGCCGCGCCCGACGGCAACGGCGACACCTCCGCCTCGCGCGCGGCCGTCGCCGCCGAGTGCGCGCTCCTCTCGTTCGGCCCCGACACGCGCTGGGACCCGACCGTGCGCGCCGACCCGGCGGGCTACAACGAGGACAACATGGTGAGGTTCGGCCCGTGACGCACCTCCGCCGCCCAGCCCCCACGCGCCGCGCGTTCACGCTGCTTGAGATCCTGATCGTCCTCGGACTGATCCTGATCCTGGCATCGCTCGTCCTCGGCGTCGGATCCGCGCTCCTGAAGAACGCGGAACGGTCGCAGGTGCAGGCGGCGTTCGCGACCATGGAGAGCGCCTTCAACGAGTGGGAGGCGCAGACCGGCCGGCCGCTGACCTACAACGGTGCTTTCAACTCGCTGACGGCGCCGTCCGTGGAGGTGTTCCCGTCGGGTTCGAGCGTCGAGGTCTTCGACGTCCGCGAGCCGATGACCACGCCGCCCGCGCCGAACAACGCTGGCAACCGGCTGATCTTCACCCGGGCCCGCGGGGCGGGGGTCTACGCGGTCAACCTGCTGCCGCAGGTCGAGGCGGTCCGGCCGATCCTGGCGGGGATCCCGCCGTCGCTCCTGCGACCGGAGTCGAACGCCTCGAACTTCCCGGCGGCGAACGTGAGCACGGGAACGCCCGCGGTCCTCTACACGCCGTCCGCCAAGAGCTCCGTCAGCTCGAGGGACTCGAGCCGGTCCGAGCTCGTGGACCCGTGGGGCAACCGCATCGCCTTCGTCTTCCCGGGAAGGGCGTACCGCTTCGGCGTGGACACCGGCATCCCGGACCCGGACGGAACCGTCCGGACGCCGCTCGAAAATCTCGGGCCCGGCTTCGGGGTCTGCACCAATCGCCGTATCTGTCTGGTGTCGGCGGGCCCGGACGGCCTGTTCGGCGTCGTCGGCGACGCGCCCGGCACCCTCAGCGCCGCGCAGGCCGCGGCGTTCCTCCAGACGGCGGCCGCGGACAACGTCTACCTCTACGAGCTGGACCCGCCGAACTGACCCCGATGGCACGCAGCAGCCACAACCTCCGACCGCGCGCCGCCTTCACGCTCCTCGAGCTGCTGGTGGTGATGGGCATCCTGCCCGTCCTGGCGGTACTCTCCGCCGTCAGCGTCGGCAAGGTCACCCGCGATGCGAAGCTCGCCAACGCGACGAACACGCTCGTGGCCGCGCTCGGCAACGCCCGCGCGATCGCCATCCGCGACAACGCCTTCGTGATGGTGACCTTCCGCATCGCCCCGGACCGCCGCGCCAAGGCCGTGCCGCGCGAGCCGCAGGTGGTGCAGATCGTCACGGCGCGCTGGACGGGCGAGGTCGTGACGGCGGAGACGCCGCTTCCCAATCCGAACACCTACGGCGCCGAGGTCATGGAGGACGACGTCTTCGCGGACCGGTTCGTCCCGGTGCCCGGCGTCCCGACGCGCGACCTGCCGGCGGGCGTGATGGTGGGCGGACCGGCGTTCGGCTTCATCACCGACGCATCGGTCGGCCAGAACGACCGGTATTGGCGCACGCTGCCGCGGCTCGCGGGCACCGTCGTCGCCTCGACCACGCCCGGCGGTCCGCCGACCTTCACGCCCGACCTGGCGCGCACCGAGCTCGGCTGGGCGATCGGCGTGCTGTTCGGGCCGGACGGTCGCGTGCTCTCGCGCAACCCGCAGCAGGTGCTCGAGGTCGTCACGAGCGGCACCGGCAACCAGAACGCCTACGTGAAGAGCTTCGTCGACTTCGACGGCGATGGATTCCCGCGGCGCGGGACCACGAACGTGTTCGGCGGCGGGCCAGTCAACGTCGACTACTTCATCTACGACGAGCCCCTCGACGAGCCGCTCGTCGACTACGTGCCGTACCTCGCGGTCTTCAACGACGCCGAGGCCCGCGACCGCTTCGATGCCGCCGCGTGGCGCGGCACCGGCGCCGGCGCGATCGGCGGCAACGGCGCGCCCTCGGCGCGCGTGCGCGACCAGTCGCTCTTCATCGACGAGCAGGCCGACCGCATCACCTTCAACCGCTATACCGGCGTGCCGGGGATCGCGACCAAGTGACCGCCCGCCGCACCAACCTCCGCGCGTTCTCGCTCATCGAGCTCCTGCTCTCGGTGTTCATCCTGGCGATCGGCATCATCTCGGTGTCGGCGCTCTTCCCGGCGGGCATCGCGCAGCAGCAGCAGACGACCGACGACCTGCTCGGCCCGGTGGTCGCGGAGCAGGCGCTCGGGCTCCTGCGCAGCCGCGTGTCGCCCGAGGACTTCGGCACCTTCGAGGAGTTCGGGATCGGCACCGTGCTCGCGAGCTCGATCCAGAACGGCAACTCGAGCTACGTGTTCCGCCCGAGCACCGGCGACTGGAGCTGGATCCGCCCCGGCGTGAT
>JAIYBS010000357.1 GCA_027488415.1 Planctomycetaceae bacterium
CGCGCACGTCGCGGTGCCGCCGCGCGCGCAACCGTGATCGCGCACCAAGGCGCCACCGAGCGCACGTCCGAGGCCCTGCTCGCGATGCTCGCCGAGGGAGCGCCGTCGCATGCGTGAATCCGAGGTCATCGCCGAGGTGGTGGCGCGCAATCCGACGCTCGCGACCGCCGGCGGCGCGACGGTGCTCGTCCCGCCCGGCGACGACATGGCGCTCGTCGAGCTGCGCGGTCGGCGTGTGCTCGTCGCCGCGGACCAGGTGATCGAGGGCCGGCACTGGGCGCCCGGAACCCCGCTTCGGCTCGTCGCGCGCAAGGCGCTCGCTCGGAACGTCAGCGACATCGCCGCCATGGCCGGCGTGCCCTCCTGCGCGGTCGCGACGGTCGCGCTTCCGCCCGACATGCCGGACGACGAGGTCCGCGCGCTCGCGGCCGGACTGCACGACGCCGGGCTCGAGTTCCGCTGCCCCCTGGTGGGCGGCGACACGGGCACGCTCGCCGACGCCGGTGCGCCGCTGGTCCTCTCGGTGTCCGTGCTTGCCGAACCCGGCCCGTCGGGCCGCGTCGTGACCCGTTCCGGCGCCCGTCCCGGCGACCTGCTCTGCGTGACCGGCACGCTCGGTGCGTCGGCCGGGTTCGGTCCGGGCGGCCATCACCTCACCTTCACGCCGCGGATCGCCGAGGCGCTCGCGCTCGTCGATGCCCTCGGCGACCGGCTGCACGCGATGATCGACCTGTCCGACGGTCTTGCCGCCGACGCCGGACACCTCGCGTCCGCCGCGGGCTGCTCGGCGCTCATCGAGGCAGGGCGCCTGCCGGTGGCGCCGGCAATCGGCTGGCGTGAGGCCGTCGGACTCGGCGAGGACTACGAGCTCGCGTTCGCTTGCGACGGCCCGCCGCCGGACGCCGTCTGCGGCACGCCCGTGCGCGTGGTCGGCCGATTCGAGGCCGGTCGCGCGGGGCAGGTCTCCGTCGATGCCGACGGCATGCGGCACGACGTTTCCGGCCTCGGCTGGGAGCATGGCCGATGAGGAACCGATCATGACCGTCGAGCTTCGCCGCACCTCGGGCCCCGACGACACGGAGCGCATCGCGAGCGCGCTCGCGATGCGCGTGGCGCCCGGCACCGTCATCACGCTCGAGGGCGATCTCGGCGCGGGCAAGACGTGCTTCGTCCGCGGACTCGCGCGCGGCCTCGGCGCCGATCCCTCGACCGTCTCGAGCCCGACCTTCGTCATCGAGCACCGGCATCCGTGCGACGTCGGGACCCTCGTCCACATCGACGCCTACCGCATCCGCAGCGCGGACGACCTCGCGTCGATCGGCTGGGACGAGCTGCTCGCGGCCGGCGATGCCGTCGTCGCGGTCGAATGGCCGTCGCGCATCGCGCCCGCGCTTCCCGCGGTCCGCATCGACGTCCGGATCCGCCACGCCGGCGAGGACCTGCGCGAGATCGAGATCGAGTGGGTTCGCCCCGTCGACGCTTCGCAGCGATGCAAGGGCTGCGGTGCGACCATCGCGGCGGGTGCCGGTGCCCAGTTCTGCTCCGAACGCTGCCGCATGGCCGACCTCGGCCGCTGGTTCCGCGGCGACTACGCCATTGGACGACCCATCGAGGAGGACGACCTGCACGGCGACCTCCGCCGCGCCCCGGGGGGCGATCGGTGACGGACGAATCGACGATCGTGCCCGGCGGCGAACCATCCCGCAATGGGAGACCGCGCGATACTCCCATGAATCCGTCTCACGCGCGACCGTCTGGCGGGTTCAGTCCGACTCCCGGAGCCCGCTGGCCTCGATGATCAGCACCTGGCGGTCCGAGCGCAGGCCCGCGGCGAGACACAGCTCCGCAGCCAGGCGCTCGATCCGGTCGTCGTGGATGGCGATCCGGCTGCCGTCCGGACGGCGAATCTCGATGTTTGCCGGCGGTCGGCCGTGGATGACCTCGTATCGGACGCAGTCGCGGGCATCCGGCCGCTCGGAGAGGATCCCGGAGTCGACGAGGAGCTTCAGCGTGCGGTAGACGGTGGCCTTCGAGACCCGGTGTCCGCGCTTGGCCAGCCCGGCGAGGAGCGCCTCGACGTCGAACGGGCCGTCGAAGCGGGTCACTGCGTCGAGGGTGTCCGCTCGCTCGGTCGTGTACTTCAAGCCAATCCGCTTCAGGTGCCGACGGAAGATCGAGCACGGCGGGACGGCGGGTGTCGGGGCTCGCTTGGGGCTTGGCGGCATGCGATCACCCCGGGAGGGAGCCATCCCTTGAAGGTCTCATAATGGCTGTTCTGTTAAATGCCATCCCCCGGGCGCCAAACCCTCCTCGGGGCTGGGCTTGCAAACCGAAATCCCGGCCCGCCGCCGGCATCGGCACACCCATGCTCACTGACGCCCCCGGCCGTTCGACTGCATCGCTGCCGTGACGCCGTCGCCGGCGGCGAGCCCGAACGCGTCGTGCACCGCCTGCAGCCCCCGCTCGCCGTGCTGGCGGTCCACGATGGCGGTGATCTTGATCTCGCTGGTCGTGATGTTGTGGATGGGCACCCCGGCGTCGGCAAGCGCCCGGAACATCCGGCTCGCCACCCCCGAGTGGCTCTTCATCCCCGTCCCG
>JAIYBS010000100.1 GCA_027488415.1 Planctomycetaceae bacterium
GCGGCAACTCCGGCATCTGGGGCCTTCAGGCCCGCGTGCGCTCGATGCTGCAGGTGATCGCGCCGACCGCGGGTCGGCCCGACCGCATCGACGACGTGCTCGCCGGGGGGCTGCACGACATCCGGCGCCTCCGCCGTGTGCAGGGTTGGCCGCTCTTCCGCTTCCACCATTACGGCCTCCCCGGCGATGCGTCCTCGCGGGCGCGGGAGTTCATGCCGATCGAGCCACCGGCATCCGACGGGGAACCGGAGCTGATCATGCGATCCTTCTGCTCACCGGCCGGGGCAGAGGTCCGCAGCGTCCGCACGGGCAGCGAGGTGCGCCATGAACTCGTCGACGGCCCGATCGGCCAGCGCGGGGCCGTGACATTCGTGTTCGGATCGATCGAGCGCGGGGCCTTCGACCGATATGCGCAGCCAGGCGCGATCGAGCCCGAGTACGGGGAGATGGTGGCGTTCGTGACCATGCCGACGGAGGTCGCGCAGATGGACGTCCTCGTCCATCGCGACATGCTCGGCGAGTTCCAGCCCGAGGTCACCGTCTACGGCCGACCCTTCGGGACGTTCGATGCCGATCCCGCGATCCGCGAGAACTACCGCCTTCCGATCGCAGAGCCGATCGAGCGGATCGACCCCGTTGCGGACGGCCTCGACTCCGAGGTGCTCCCCGATCTCGGCCGTCTCGCGAAGGCGGTCGTGGAGCGCGCCGGGTGGAAGCTCTCCGACTTCATGGCGTTCCGGGCAAGCGTCCCGTATCCGCCGATGCCGTCCTCCGTCGTGATGCGCTACCGGCTCCCGGCCCGGTCTCAGGCCGGCGCGTAGGCCGGCTCGTACACCTTCGCGCGCACGAACGCCGCCACGTCCGCAGGGCGCGGGACGCGCGCGAGTCCGCGGTCGAAGATCAGCTCGGCAACGTGCACGGCGACCTCGATGCTCGCCTCGCGGATGTTCGCCATCGGCGGGTAGATCAGGTTGACCGCGAGGTCCTGCTCGGTGACCTGGGCCGCGAGGCTCTCGGCGGCCTTGAGGAACATCTCGTCGGTCACGCGGCTGGCCTCGGTCGCGAACACCGCCATGCCGACGGCCGGGTAGATGTAGACGTTGTTCCCCTGGCCCGGGACGAACAGCTGGCCCTTGTGGTGGAGCGGCGGGAACGGGCTTCCCGACGCGAAGATCGCGTGGCCGCCGGACCACTCGATCGCCTCCTGCGCGGTGCACTCGCTCTTCGAGGTCGGGTTCGAGTAGGGGAAGATCACCGGCCGCTCGTTGATGCGCGACATCGCCTCGATCACCTTGCGGCTGAAGCTGTGCGGGATCGTGCTCACGCCGACGAGGACGCTCGGGCGGACCGCCTCGACGATGTCCGCGAGGTCCTTGAGCGGCGCGTGCGGGTGCGCGAAGGGCAGCTGGAACTCGCTGAGCCCGGTGGTCTCGGAGGTCACCAGGCCGCGGCTGTTCACGAGCCGGCAGCGCGCGTGCGCCTCGGCGTCGGAGAGCCCCTCGCGCACCATCTGCTGGCACACGAGGTCGGCGATGCCGACGGCGGCGCTGCCTGCGCCGAAGAAGAGGTACGAGTGGTCGCGCAGCCGCTTCCCGAGGATGCGGTTCGCGCCGAAGAGTCCGGCGACCGCGACCGACGCGGTTCCCTGGATGTCGTCGTTGAAGCAGCAGACGCGGTCGCGGTAGCGCGCCAGGAGCGGCATCGCCGTCTTGTTGGTGAAGTCCTCGAACTGGATGCAGCAGCGCGGGAAGACCTCCTGCACGGCCTGCACGAACTCCTCGAGGAAGTCGTCGTACTCCTGGCCCTCGATGCGCCGGGTGCGCAGGCCGGGGTAGAGCGGGTCCTCGAGGAACGACTCGTTGTTGGTGCCGACGTCGAGCATCACCGGCAGCGTGTGGTGCGGCGGCACCCCGGCGCAGGCCGTGTAGAGGGCGAGCTTGCCGATCGGGATGCCCATGCCGCACACGCCGAGGTCGCCGAGGCCGAGGATGCGCTCGCCGTCGGTGACGACGATGAATCGCACGTCCTTGACGGGCCAGTTGCGCAGGACCTCCTTGATCCGGCCGCGCCGCCTCAGGCTGACGTAGAGCCCCTTGGGGCGGCGCATGATGTGCCCGAACTTCTGGCACGCCTCGCCCACGGTCGGCGTGTAGACGAGCGGCATGTAGTCGGCCGGCGCGCTCGTCAGCAGCTGGTAGTAGAGGCGCTCGTTGCGGTCCTGCAGCTCGGAGAGGTAGATGTACTTCTCGAGCGCCGTCGGCTTCTGCTCGAGCTGCAGCCGCTGGCGGTCGAGCTGCGTGGCGGAGTCCTCGACCGTGTCGGGGAGCAGGCCCACGAGCCCGAGGCGCTCGCGCTCCGCCTCGGTGAAGGCCGTTCCCTTGTTGAGGCGCGGGTTGTAGAGGAGGTCGAAGCTCGAGGGTGTGCCGTCCATGGCGGCGCGGAGGATACGCCCGCGCGGAGTCAGCGTCGCACGCGGCGCAGCGTGCCGCGCTGCAGCGATACGGGCGCCCAGCCCCGGACCTCGGGCACGGCGCCGCCGCCCGTGGTGCTGGGCGCGCCCGCGGCGAAGGTCGCCATCTCGACGAGCAGCCCCGATTCCTCGGACCGGAGCTCCTCGCGCACCGTCACGCGCGATCTCTGGACCTCGAACTCGGCCAGCAGCACGCCGTCGAGCCATCGCACCGGGAGGATGATGCCGTTGCGCTCGTCGATCTCGTACTGGCCGCGGGCGGCGTCTCGGGCGATGAGCCGGTAGTCGCGCACCTGGGTGCCCGCTGGGCCTGCATACGTGATGACCCACGCCCAGTTGCCGGCCTCGGCAGCCCGCACCTCGAGGGTCATCTCGACCTCCATCGGCGAGGACCCGCCAGCCGAGCGGAGCGAGCCGCGCCAGGTGCCCTCCCAGCCGGCGGGGAATGCGGGCGGCGCGGCGGGCACCGTCACGGTGCTCGCGCAGCCGCCCGCGAGGAGCGCGACGAGCGGGAGGCAGATGCGGTTCGCGTTCATGCGCGCAGCGTAGGACCGACGGGAGGTTCCCGCGGACGGTGGAAAAACGCAGCGCCCGTGCCGGAGGCACGGGCGCTGGAACGAGTGCTGGGAGTTCGTCGCTTACGGGCACGCGCCCCAGGCGCCGAGCAGCAGGCCGAGGTCAGACCCCGACACGGTGCCGTCGCCGTCGAGGTCGCCGACGCCCGATCCGCCCCAGTTGCCCAGGAGGAGTCCCAGGTCGGCGCCGGTCACGGTGCCGTCGCCGTCGAGGTCGGCCGGGCAGGCCACGCCTTCCGGACCGACGATGTTGAGCAGGCCCTGCACCGGCGCGGTCGTGCTGAACGCGCCGACGCAGATGTAGTAGGTCTGCCCTGCCACGAGGTTCTGCGTCAGCGGGAAGCCGGCGTAGGTGCCCGTCGCGCCGTTGTTGGTGGCGTTGATGAAGCTCGCCAGGCTTCCGGCTCCGGTGGCCCCGCTCGCGCAGTTCGGCGCATCGTCGTTGTAGGCGATGGTCGCGAACTTGGTTCCGACGGTCGGGCAGGCCGTGCCGATGGCGAGCATCGTGTCGCCGTTGGAGCCGCAGGTCTTGAACGCGAACTGACCAGTGGCCGACGGGGTGAACGAGAACCAGAGCGACTGGTTGATGGTCGCGCTGCCGACGCCGTCGGCGGTGCTGGCCACCACCTGCGCGCCGTTGCCGAGCGAGGTATTCATCACGTTGTCGCCGTACGACGCCGCGCCGGCGTTGACGCACACCGGGATCGCCGGCCCGACCGAGACCACGTTGATCGGCGACGCGAGCTCGGGGCCCTCTCCGCCGACCACGAGGTAGTACACGCCGCCCGCCGAGAGGCTGGCCGTGAGCGAGGACGAGCTGCCGCAGGAGTCGTCGTTGCTCGCGAGGACCGCCGCGCCGGCGATGCAGTCGCCGAGCAGCGCCATGCGCGTGGCCTGGCCCGACGCGCAGGTCGAGAACGTCCAGTCGCCGCTCACCGACGCGGTGAACTTGTAGTAGTTCGCGCGGGTGATGTTCATGCCGTTGACGACGAGGTCCGGCGCGGTCTGGTTGATGCCCAGGTTCACCGAGCCGATGCCCACGGTCGGGTTACCCGCGGCGCACGGGTCGTACGCCGGCGGCGGTCCGCCCTGATCGCCGACGGCGATGCCGACGCCTGCGACGTTCTCATAGGCGATCTCGGTGATCTTGCGGTCGGCACCGCTGATCGAGCTGCCGATCTGGAACTTGCCCCAGCCGTAGTGCGTGAGGCCGTCTGCGGCGACGAACCGGAAGCCGAAGTAGTTGGCAGAGTTCAGCTGCCAGTTGCCGGCGGCGGCGCCGACCGTGACCGCGCCGCTGCCGAAGCTGCGGGTCGCGTCCACGACCGTTCCGACCGGCAGATTGCCGGCGGAGCCGGTGGTGACGCCCGGGTACCGCATCATGCCGGTGCCGGTCGCGTTGAACCAATTCAGCGCCGTGGCCGAGTAGGGGTTGAGGTCCCAACCCGCCACCGCGGAGCCCGCGGAGCCGGTGGCCTGGGTCTGAACGTTGATGTACAGGCCGTCGATGTTGTTCGGCACCACCCAGTTGACGCTGCTGTAGATGATCTCCGCGGATGCGGCCTGAGAGGCCACCGCGGCGGTGAGGGCGGCAGCGAGGTGCCGGCCGAGGCGATTCGTGTGTGACGTCATGTCTGGTCTCCGATTTCGGGGGCACGGCGCGCCGACACCTGTCGGCTCATTCGTTACCTACAAGTTAAGGCGCATTTGCGCCGGTTCCACTATCACGCGTCCATTGCCGGAAAAAGCGCGCCGCCCGCACCATTACGGTGCGGGCGGCGGGAATTCTCGGTCGACCGGGGTCACGGACCCCGTTCAGTCCGTCAGGGGCAGGCGCCCCACTGGCCGAGTAGGAGGCCCAGGTCGGCACCCGTCACGACGCCGTCGCCGTTCAGGTCACCGGTGCCCGAGAAGCCCCAGTTGCCCAGGAGCAGGCCCAGGTCGGCGCCCGTCACGTTGCCGTCGCTGTTGAGGTCGCCCGTGCACGGCGGAGCCGCCGGCGCGGTGATCTCGACGTTGAACGGACCCACGGCCGCGGCGTTGAAGCCGCCGACGGCGATGTAGTACGTGCTGCCGGCGGTGAGCTCGATCTCGATCTTCGACGTGTACGGAGCGGCACCTGCGGTGCAGCCGTCATCGTCGCAGGCGAGGTTCGAGCTCGGGTCGCCGCAGGTCGTCAGCACCGCGAGGCGGGCATCGACCGTCGTGCCGGTGTCGCCGCAGTTGCCGATCGTGTAGAGGCCGCTCACCGTCGGAACGAAGGAGACGTAGCGGGTATCCACCAGCACCGGGGTGCCGATCGGGAAGGTGCAGAAGCCGGTCAGGTCGAGGTTGGGGTACTCCGCGTTCGGAATGACCTGGTTGACGCCCACGATGCCGGTGAGGATGTTCGCCGGGTCGCAGGGGTTGAGCGGGGGCGGGGGCGGAACGTCGGGCCCGATCTCGATGACGAGCTGGGGAGCGAGCGGGGCCGTGAAGCCCGGCTCCGAGTACGCGCCGACCGCGATGAACACCGGGGTCCCGGCGACGCCCTCGAAGGCGACCGACGAGGCGTAGTTGGTGTCGGTCGGGGTGCCGCACGCATCATCGTCGCACGCCGTGATCGTGGAGGCGTCGCCGCAGGTCGACATCACCGCGATGCGGGTGTCGTCGGTCTGGGCGCAGCTGTTCACGCGGTACCAGCCGCTCGTCGCCGGGACGAAGCGCAGGTAGGTCGGGTGACGGATGAACTCGTCACCGAGCGGACCCGAGTCGCAGATCCCGGTGAGGTCCAGGTCGGCGACCATCACGTCGGTGGCGAGCGTGTTCAGGCCGAGCACGGCCTCGGTCGGTGCATCGCAGGGGTTCGCCGGGGGCGTGCCGACGGCGATGTTCACGAACAGCTCCGGCGCGAGGGTGGCCTCGAAACCGGGCTCCGAGTACGCGCCGACGGCGATGTAGTACGTCGTGCCCGCGACGGCGTTGAAGCCGACCGAGGACGCGAAGTTCTGGTCGGACTGTCCGCCGCAGCCGTCGTCATCGCAGGCGACGACGGTCGAGGCGTCGCCGCAGGTGGTGAGGATCGAGACGCGGGCGTCGTCGGTCTGCGAGCAGGTGTCGACGACGTAGTACGCCGAGGTCGGCGCCGTGAACGCGAGGTACGTCGGGTGACGGTTGATCTCGTCGCCGAAGGTGCCCATGTCGCAGAACGTGCCCATGTCGAGGTCGAACGCGCCCTCGTTGGTGGCGAGCACGTTCAGGCCCACGACGGCCGGGGTCGGCGCGGAGCAGGCGTCGAACGGAGGCGCGCCGGCAGCGATGTCGACGAGCAGCGTCGCCGGGGGGGCGGCGGTGGTGCTGTAGAGGCCGACCGCGATGTACACGGTCTGGCCAGCGGCGAGGGTGAACTCGACCTCGCTCGACAGCGCTGGGCAGGCTCCATTGGCGGTGTCGTCGTTGCAGGTGAGC
>JAIYBS010000269.1 GCA_027488415.1 Planctomycetaceae bacterium
CGAGTTCCTGCACTCGACCGCGGGCCCCGGCAGCTTCCGGAACCTCGACGGCCGCGAGCTCGCTGCCACGATCTCGCGCGAGCTCGACATCGCCCGCGTGCTCCGTCACGCGACCGAGGGCTTCGACGGGGGCTACGTGCTCGGCGGGCTCCTCGGCAACGGCGACGCCTTCGTGCTGCGCGACGCGCACGGCATCCGACCGGCGTTCTGGGTGGAGACGCCCGAGGCGATCGCGGTCGCGAGCGAGCGCCCCGCCCTCGCGTCGGTGCTCGGGCTGCGCACCTCGGAGATCCACGAGCTCGAGCCGGGATGCGCGCTCGTGATGAAGGCCGACGGCGCACCGGCGATCGAGCGGATCCACGCGGAGGCCGAGGCGCGGCAGTGCACCTTCGAGCGGATCTACTTCAGCCGCGGGAGCGACCCGGACATCTACGAGGAGCGCAAGGCGCTCGGCAGGAACCTGGCGCGGCGCGTGCTTGACGCGGTCGACTGGGACACCGAGCGCACGGTCTTCGGGTTCATCCCGAACACCAGCGAGACCGCCTACATCGGCCTCGTCCAGGAGCTCGAGCGCCTCGCGGCAGATCGATCGGCGACGGAGCTCTGGTCGCTCGTCCGGTCCGGAAAGGCGACCGAGGCCGACGTCCGCCGGCTCGCGCACACGCGCATCCGCGCCGAGAAGGTGGCGAACAAGGACCAGAAGCTCCGCACCTTCATCACCTCCGACAGCGCGCGGAAGGACCTCGTCAGCCACGTCTACGACATCACGCGCGGCACGGTCCGCCCGGGCGACACGCTCGTCGTGATCGACGACTCGATCGTGCGCGGCACCACGCTGCGCGAGTCGATCGTCACCATGCTCTCGCGGCTCGACCCCGCCCGCATCGTCGTGGTGAGCAGCGCGCCGCCGATCCTCTACCCCGACTGCTACGGCATCGACATGAGCCAGCTCGGCCGCTTCATCGCGTTCGAGGCGGCGATCGCCCTGCTGCGCGAGCGCGGGATGGAGCGCACGCTCGAGGAGGTCGAGGCACGCTGCCTCGCGCAGGCGGAGCTGCCTGCCGACCGGATGCAGAACGAGGTCCGCGCGCTCTACGAGCCGTTCTCGCTCGAGGAGCTGAGCGCAAAGGTCTCGGCGCTGATCCGTTCCCCGCAGCTCGACTGGAAGGGGCGGCTCGACGTCATCTACCAGTCGGTCGAGGGCCTGCGCGCGGCGATGCCGAAGTACACGGGCGACTGGTACTTCACCGGCAACTACCCCACCCCGGGCGGTTTCCGGGTGCTGAACACGGCCTTCCTGAACTGGCGCCGCGGCGACGAGCGGCGCGCCTACTGAAGCGTCCGAGAATCCCCTGCACGACAGCCCGTCCGAACCGTTGCGTAAACCCGCGGTTTGTGGTCTACTTCTCCGTTCCCCCCGGCACGCCGCCGGGCGGGGTCAACGAAGGAATTCAGGACTCAGAATGGCTCGCTATCTCGGCCCCAAGGTCAAGCTCTCCCGGCGCGTCGGCGTTCCGATCGCCGACCTCCCGAAGCACACCTCGAAGCGCGCGCTCACCCCGCCCGGACCGCACGGTCTGCGCGGCAAGCGCGCCAAGCCCTACGGCATCCGCAAGGACGAGAAGCAGAAGCTGCGCTACCACTACAACGTGCTCGAGCGCCAGTTCCGCAAGTACATGGAAGCTGCCGGCCGCACCAAGGGCAACACCGGTGAGGTCCTCCTGCAGCTCCTCGAGCGTCGCCTCGACAACGTCGTCCGTCGCGCCGGCTTCTGCCGCTCGATCTGGGCGGCCCGTCAGCTCGTCGCGCACGGCAGCATCCGCGTCAACGGCGCGAAGGTCGACCGCCCGAGCTTCCAGGTGAAGGTCGGCGACGTCATCACCGTCAAGGAGAAGCTCCACAAGACCTGCCGCGAGCAGATGGAGAGCCTCCAGGGCCACCAGGTGCCGGGCTGGGTCGAGGTGAACCCCGCCGAGCTCCGCGCCAAGGTCCTCGCGATGCCGACGTCGGACCAGATCCCCTTCGACGTCAACACGAACCTGATCGTCGAGTTCTACCGCTGATCGCGGTCGGAGACGACGGGACCAACACGAACCTTCCCGGAGCGCGCCCTTGGCGCGCTCCGGCGTTTTTTGCGGCATTCCCGTAGACTCCGGCCTTCACGCCATGCTCAACACCCTGCAGAAGTACAACCGCCAGATCCTCGCCGTCGTCAGCGCCCTGCTGCTGGTGGTGTTCCTCGCGCCGACCGCGGTCACGCAGTGCAGCCAGGTGAACGCGAAGCCGACCACCGTCTGGGCGACCACGTCCGACGGCGGCAAGCTCACGCTCGGCGACCTCGACGACCTGCGCGGCGAGCTCGCCGTGCTCGAGGTGCTGCGCGACCCGATCTCGACCACGCTCGAGATCTCGAAGAACCCCGAGCATTGGTGGCTCCTCGTCCGCGAGGCCCGCGAGGCCGGCATGGTCGGCGGCATCGCCGACGGGCAGGCCTACCTCGAGATGGCGGCGACCGCCGGCGGCCGTCCCGCGGACCAGCTCCTCGGCCAGCTCTCCGGCAGCGCGCGCCAGACGCCGCAGGTGGTCCTGCGCACCCTCGCGAACCTGCGCGGCGTCGAGCGCATGATCCGCATGACGCAATCCGCCGGCCGCATGTCGGAGGCGCGCCTGCGCATGGGAGCCCGCGAGCTGCTGACCGACGTCTCCTGCGACGTCGTCGGGATCGATGCCGCGACCGTCGGCGACGCCGTCCCGGTGCCGCCGCCCACTCCCGAGCAGCTCGCCACCACCTTCGAGAAGGGCAAGTCGAGCCTCCCCGGCACCGGTCCGGGCGGCATCGGCTACAAGTACCCGGACCGGGTCAAGATGTCCTGGCTCGTGGTCCCCGCGGGCGACATCGCCCGCAGCCTCGCGAGCGACCCGGCGCTCGGCGCGATCGAGCTCCGCAAGGAGTTCCGCAAGAACCCGGCCGCCTACGGCGTCCCGGCCGCGGAGATCGGTGCCGACAAGCCCGCGCCGAACTACGACACCTACGCAGTGCGCGTCCGTGACGCGGTCGAGCGTCGCCTCATCAAGGAACGCGTCGAGCGCATCGCCTCGGCCGTCGACGGCTGGAACCGCGTCACCCTGAAGGACCTTCCGGTCGAGGGCGGCATCACGAAGCTCCCCGCCGACTGGGCTGCCCGCCGCCCCGACCTCGCCGCGCTCGCGCAGGAGCTCGGCACGAAGTTCGGCATGGACGCCCCGAAGGCCTCGAGCTCGACCTCCTGGATGACCGCGGCCGACATCGACGGCAACCCGTTCCTCGGGAAGGCCACGACCTCCGCGTTCGGCCAGCCGATGCGGCTGAGCCAGGTCACGCGCGAGCTGCGCGACTTCAAGGCCGACGGACGGCTCCCGCTGCAGTCCGGCGTGGTCGGGCCGGTCGCCACGACCGCGACCGACGACGTCATCGTCTGGCGCGTCGACGAGGCCGAGGCCGCCCACGAGCCGGCCGCGATGGCCGACGTCATCGACGCGGTGACGAAGGACGCGACCTCGCAGGCGCGATACGACGCCCTCGCCGCCAAGGTCGGCGAGATCGCCGACGAGGCCCGCAAGGACGGCATCGACGCGGTCGCCAAGAAGTACGGCGCCACCGTCGAGCCCGCCAGGGGCGTGCACCTTGCCGACCCGGCGGTGCTGCGGCAGTACGGCCTCCGGTTCCCCGGAAGCATGCCGAAGGCCGGCCAGGACCTCGACGCGATCCGCGCGGTCGTCGCGAAGGCCGTGTCGCTGCCGACCGACACGCCCGTCAGCGTCATCCCGGCCCCGGACCGCACCGTCGCGGTCGCGGTGCCCTCCAAGCTCTCGGTGATCGTGGCGCGCATCAACGACGTGAAGCCGCTGACCATCGAGGACTTCCGCGCGCTCGAGGCCGGCGGGTCGCTCTCGGCCGCGCTGATGTAGGACGAGCCCCGCAACGACGTCAAGCAGGCGTTCGGCAAGGACACGATCGCGAAGCGCAACGGCTTCACGCTCTCGAACCCGCAGGGACCGGACCGCGCCATGGCCCCCGAAGCCCCCGCATTCTGACCACGGAACCACGCATGTCCACCCCTGCCCCGACGCCGCCCGCCTCCGCTCCCGCCGCCACCGAGGCGCTCCCCAACATCGCCTACGACCTGTTCGCCAAGCTCGACCTTCGGGTGGCGACGGTGCTGAAGGCCGAGCCCCACCCGAACGCCGACAAGCTGCTGAAGCTCACCCTCGACGACGGCACGCCCGCCGGCCGCCAGGTGTGCGCGGGCATCAAGGCGTGGTACGCGCCGGAGCAGCTCGTCGGGAAGCAGGTCGTGATCGTCGCGAACCTCGAGCCGCGCATGCTTCGCGGCGAGATGAGCCAGGGCATGGTGCTCGCCGCCAGCGACCTGAAGGAAGGCACCGCGCCCGCCGGCGACGCGAAGCCGGGCGCGGACGAGCGCGACGTGGTCGTCGTCACCGTGGCGAAGCCCGTCAAGTCCGGCTCGAAGGTCAGCTGACGAATCGCGAGCTGATGACATCGCGAACCGCGGGGTCCCAACGCACCGCCGACCGCGAAGGCGCGGAGGCGGCCATCGCCGTTGGGTCCTGCGCGTTCGTCTGCGTGCAGGTCGCGCTGATCCCGTTCGGAATGGTGCCACCTGCCTCGTTCACCGCGTGCAGCGCGGTGCTCGGCGCAGGCGTGGTGGTTGGAGCCAGGCTCGCCTGTCCCGCCGCCTGGTCCCGCGTGGTGCTCTGGCCGGTGCTGGTGGTGCTTGGCGTCTATGGCGCCGCCGCAGCACTCGGAAGCAATCCCGCACTGTCCGCGCAGCGGTTCAGCTCGCTGCCGCTGCAGGCGCTGATCTTCCCCTGCGTGCAGCTCTGCGCATTGCGGCGGCGCACCCTCGGCGCGCTCCTCGTCGCCGTGGCGGTCGCGGTGGTGGCAATGGCGTTCGACGGCGCGTGGGCAAGGTTCGCCGGCGGATCGCCGTTCCACGACCTCGGAATCGAGAAGGGACGCCGAGCCGGCAGTCAAGGCAACGCGAACGACATGGCTGCCGCGACCGCCCTGCTTCCAATCGCCTTCGCGGCCGTACCGCCTGCCGCCAGCCGAGCCTGGCTCGTGGTGATCGCGTGCGCCGGCGCGGTGCCGGGACTTGCCGTCGCGAGCAGGCAGGCGATCGGCGGGTGGGCCATCGCATGCGCCTCGTGGGCGCTTGCCACCGGCACTCGGCGTCGCGCCGTGGCCGTGACGCTCGGCATCGTCGGCGCGCTCGCATCTGCCGTCGCGCTGCATCCGGGCCTTCGCAAGCGGGTCGGATTGCTGCTCGAAGACGGACTCGGAATGAGGCAGCAGCTCATCCTGCACGGCTGGGACCGATTCCTCGAACGCCCGCTCCTCGGCTGGGGACCGGGCCTCTACAGGGAGCTGCACGCGGCCGGAATCGAATCGGGCTGGCAGTCCGGCGGAGCGCCTCTTCCAAACGTCGTGATTCCCTGGGTTCATTGCCTGCCGCTCGAACTGCTCATCGACGTTGGGCTTCTTGGGTTCGCGGCGGTCTCGGCCACGGTGTGGATTGCACTCCGTCGGGCGTGGGGCGCCCGACGCTGCGATGACATTGAAGCCAAGGCCGCGATCGGTGGCGGCTGCGCGCTCCTGGTCCTGAGCGCAATCGCGCTGGTGGATCTCTCCTTGCTGAAGGACTGGGTGCGGTGCGCGACATGGCTCGCCCTTGGACTGACGTTTCTCCAGAGACGCGCCGCCCGAAGCCTGACGTGCGATCCTGCGCGGTGACTTCATTGCAAATCCGACAGCGGGCGCTACTCTTACGGTCATTCCAGGGACCCCAATGACAAACACGACGCAGCCCCGCGGTGCCTTCTTCATCGCATGCCGAGCGCTCAAGGCGATCGGATCCCGATCCATCGAGTGCGCAAGAGCGCCGCTCGCCGACGTGGCGCTCGCCCTCGTCGCGGTCGCCTCACTGGCGGCAGTGACCACCGGCAGCACGGGGGTGGTGCGCGCGTGGTACTACGGCGGCGGCGAGTACGGAACGTACGGCGGCTACGGCAGCGAACCGGCCTACGGCGCGCCGATCGAGCTTCAGGTACCGAGCGACCTCGGGCGGTGCGTCAAGGTCGCTGCCGGCGCCGGGCATTTCGCCGCCCTCACGGAAATCGGGCAGGTTCGCGCGTGGGGCAGGAATGACATGAACCAGGCACAGGTTCCGGCCGACCTCGGTCAGTGCACGGCGATCGCCCTCGGCGGCACGCACTCGATGGCCATCACCAAGTTCGGATCGATCCGGGCCTGGGGCAACAACGCAAGCGGCCAGTGCCAGGTTCCGTTCGGGCTGGGTCAGTACACCGCGATCGCGGCGGGGTCCGACCACTCGCTCGCGATCCGCGCCAACGGCCAGGTCCGGGCGTGGGGGTTGAACATCGACGGACAGTGCGACGTGCCCGCGGATCTCGGCACCTGCACCCGCATCGCGGCCGGCTCCGTCCACAGCGTCGCGCTTCGAAGCGACGGCACCGTCCGCGCCTGGGGAGCGAACGGCACGTCCGCACCTGGCTCGGTACGCGGGCAGACCGACATCAACGGCTTGCAGGGCGTTCGAGCCATCGCCGCCGGCGGCCTCGCCTCCATGGCGGTACTGCAGGGCGAGAAGTCGGTCGTCGGCTTCGGCACGCTCGCCGGCGGCTGCGAAGTCCGCATCGACGAGGACACGTGGCAGGGCGCGTTCGGTTTCAGGTCGATCGCGCTCGGCGATCGGGCATTCGCAATCAACCTGGACAGCCAACTCTCGGGCTCCGGGTTGATCAAGTTCCCGTGGAGCGGCGCGTTCTGCAGCGAAAACGCGGGCGGAAGCCTGGAGTTCCGCAACTGGGGACTGCCATCCGGACTGGGACGCTGCATCGAGGTTGGGAGCGGCCAGGGAAACTCCGTCATCGTCATCGAGGAGACCGACTGCAACGACGACGGCATCGACGACGAATCGCAGCTCGAGGGCCTCGACTGCAACGGCAACGGACGCCTCGACGCATGCGATGCCGCCGCCGGCCTCCTCGAGGACTGCAACGGGAACGGGCTCGGCGACGAGTGCGAGAAGCAGCTCGACGTCGAACTGTCTTCGGGTCGTCGCGGCCCCTTCGGGCAGCCCGGAGCAATCACCTGGACGATCGAGAAGGCGGTGCCCGCGCTGACGCCGGTCTATCTGTCGGGCCAGGTCCGGGGCGACTTCAGCTCCGTCTCCGAGTACGTCCGTGTCAAGATCG
>JAIYBS010000254.1 GCA_027488415.1 Planctomycetaceae bacterium
GAGGCGGCGGGCAGGGCGGTGAACTTCGTCCTCGAGCAGATGCGCGCACCCGACGGCGGGCTGCTCCGCTGCTGGCGCGAGGAGCACGCCGAGGTCGACGCGTTCCTCGAGGACTACGCGAACATGGCGAACGCGTGCCTCGCGATCGGCCGCGCGACCGGCGACTGGCGCTGGCGCGACGAGGCGCGCGCGCTCGTCGCGATGGCGGAGGCGCGGTTCCTCGACCCGGAGACGGGCGCATGGTTCGACGTTCCCGCCGGCGCCGGCGACCTGTTCGCGCGCGTGCGGTCGACCGACGACGGCGCCATGCCGAGCGGGACGTCGTCGATCCTTCGGGCGATGGCGGCCGTCGCGGCCGGCGTCCGGGACGTCGGGCTGCTCGACCGGGCGGACCGCGCGCTGCGTGCCATCGAGCCCGCGCTCCGGGAGCAGCCGGTGTCGGCGAGCGGCTCGGTGCTCGCGGCGCGCGCGCTGCTGGACGCGAGGGCCTCCCTCGGCGGCTAACCTCCGCGTCCCATGGCGTTCACCGTTGCGCTCATCTCCACCGGCGGCACGATCGAGAAGACCTACGACGAGCTGCACGGCGTGCTGCAGAACAAGCTGAGCGTCCTCGACGCGATCCTCGCGTCCCTGACGCTCGACGGCGTCGAGATCACGCGCGTCCCGCTGATGAACAAGGACAGCCTCGAGATGACCGAGGCCGACCACGACCTGATCGCGCAGACCGCGGACATCATGTCGCAGGGCCACGACGGCGTCGTGATCTGCCACGGGACGGACCGCCTGGCCGTGACGGGGAACCGGATCCACGAGCGGCTCGCCGCGAAGGGGCGGATGCAGACGCCCATCGTCCTCACCGGCGCGATGCGACCGTACGAGCTTCGCCGCACCGACAGCGTGCAGAACCTCACGGAGGCGCTCTGCGCCGTGCAGATCCTCGCCCCCGGCGTGTACGTGAGCATGCACAACCGCGTGCTCGCGTTCCCGGGCGTGCGCAAGGACTACGACCGGATGACCTTCGTCCGGGATTGACGCGGCCATCGAAGTGGGGGCCCACGGAACGGCGAAGGCGACGGCACCGGGCCGTCGCCTTCGCGTTCATCAGGTCGGCGTTCCCGCCGAGCGTCAGTGCGCGCCGTGGCCGGCGGCCTCGGCGTCGCTCAGGTGCATGCGCGCCTTGAGCCAGGGCGAGATCGCGAAGAGCACGACGGCCGAGGCGGCCGCCGCGATCGCGATGCCGCCGAACACGTTGCCGTAGACGTTCACCGTCTCCAGGGGCGGCGGCACGGCGGCGCCCTCGCCGCCCTCGCTCACCCCCGTCATGCCGGCGATCGCCGCCGCCACGAGGTGGCTGAACGCGGTCGCCAGGAACCACGCGCCCATGATCGTGCTGCCGATCGCGGCGGGCGAGAGCTTGGTCACGAGCGAGAGGCCGACCGGCGACAGGCACAGCTCGCCCGTCGTCTGCAGCAGGTAGCCCAGGAGCAGCCACTCCATCGCGACCATGCCGTTGGAGTCGGCGCTCTGCGCGCCCATCCAGAAGCACGCGAAGCCGCCCGCGAGCTGCAGGAGGCCGAGTCCGAACTTCACGCCCGCGCTCGGGTCGCGCCGTCCGAGGGCGCCCCACAGCCAGCTGAACACCGGGCCGAAGAGCAGGATGAACGTCGGGTTCGCGGCCTGGAAGACGCTCGCCTTCACCTCGTTGCCGCCGACCACGAGTCCCCTCTTCGCGTCCTCCTCGTCGGCGACGAACGTCACGCGGCCCTCGGGCTTGCCCTCGGCCTGCGCCTTCTGGGCGACCTCGATGTCGGTGAGCGTCCAGACCTTGCCGTCGACGTCGACGCCGAGGAACTCCTGCGTGACCACGACGTCGGAGTAGGTCTGCCCCGCGGTCACGGCGGTGCCGCCCGTGACGCGGTCGACGTTCCGGTCGGTGAAGTTGTTCACGCTGGAGCCGGCCTGCTCGAAGAAGGCCCAGAAGAGCATGCTGAAGAAGCAGAGGACGAGCACCACCGTCAGGCGGTCGCGGACGACCTTGTCGCTGCGGATCGCGGTCAGGATGATCGACCCGAAGGCGATCACGCCCACGATGTTCAGCATCCAGGTGGCGTAGTGGTGGTGCGAAACGAGCAGCGCGATCGGCGCGACCGCCGCGATCGTGCCGGCGAAGATCGGCAGCACCATCCGCGGCTTGACCACGTTGCCCTTCGCGTCGCGCGGGGCGCCGGTGCCGTCGGGCAGGCCGCCGTGGCCGAGCTTCACGAAGCTGACGAGTCCGGCCCCGAGCAGCGCGAGCGCGATCGGCAGGTTGAGGAGGGTCTGCGTCGCGTCGCCGCGGGAGAACCAGAACATCGTCGCCACGATGACGATCGACGCGAGCAGGATGAGCCCGCGCGCGAGCCCGCGCGGCGCCACGAAGGTCGCGAGGCCGGTGAGCATGCCCACCGTCGCGAGGCCGAAGCCGTAGTGCCATCCGTAGGTCTCGCCGATGTAGCCGCAGACGAGCGGCGCGAGCGCGGCACCGAGGTTGATGCCCATGTAGAAGATCGTGAAGCCGGCGTCGCGCTTCGAGCTGCCCGCCGGGTACAGCGTGCCGACCATCGTCGAGATGTTCGGCTTGAAGAACCCGTTGCCGACGATCAGGAGGCCGAGCGCGCCGAACAGCGCCCACTCGGTCTCGATCGACATGAGGAGGTGGCCCGCCGCCATGAGGACGCCGCCCCAGATCACGGCTAGCCGTGCGCCGAGGTAGCGGTCCGCGAAGATGCCGCCGAGGTACGGCGTCGCGTAGACGAGCGCTCCGTAGGCGCCGTAGATCGCGTAGGCGCGCGCGTCGTCCGCCTTCAGGAAGCCCTTGATCAGGTAGAAGGTGAGCAGGGCGCGCATCCCGTAGAACGAGAAGCGCTCCCACATCTCCACGAAGAAGAGGAGGAACAGCCCGGACGGGTGGGCTTCCGAGGCGGCGATCGTCTTTGCGTTGGACATTGGCGCGGAGTGTAGATTCGTGCCCGGATGCCCGCCCGGAGCGCCGTGCCCGACCGCCTGATCGCCCTGCGCCGACCTGCGCAGCTTTCGGTCGTGGAGGGCCGTTTCGTGCCCGAGGGGGTGCCGCTCGACGCGGTGGACGAAGCGTGGGAGCGCCTGAGGCTGCGGGTCCCGCGCGCCCACGACGGCCCGCTGCTTCACGTGCTCGGCACGAGCCGCAACGGCCATGGCGGCGTGTCGATTCACTGCATCCAGTCGAGCTACCGGTTCCACGCGGTCGGGCGGGAAGGCCTCGATACCGGCATCCGGCCGCTCGGCGTCAAGGCGATCTGCTTCGGTCCGGGCGGCGGTGTGCTGGTCGCGCGGCGCGGCGCGGGCACGCTGAACTACGCGGGACAGTGGGAGTTCGCGCCGGCCGGCACGCTCGAGCCGGGCGTCGCGCCGGCCGAGATGATCCTGCGGGAACTTCGCGAGGAGACGGGCTGGGGTGCGCTCGCCGCGCCCGCGGTGCGTGCGCTCCTCTTCGACCCCGTGGCGCGCAGCTGGGAGCTCGTGTTCGCGATCGACGCGTCGCCGCCCGCCGTCCCGGTCGAGACGTGGGAGTGCGAGGAGCTCCGCGTCGTCGATCCGCGCGAGCTGCCTGCCGACCTCTCGCCGCCCGCCCGGCAGATGCTGCCCATCCTGGAGGCCGAGCTCCGTGCGCGGGGGTGCTGAGCTGCCGCCGTCCGGTGCCGCGCCGCGCATCTCGATGCGCGACGTGGTGCATCGCACGGATCGCGACGCGGTGATCGTGAAGCCGGCGGGTCTCTCGAGCGAGGCGCCCTCGCACGGCGGGAACGCGCCCGAGACGCTCCTCGTCCAGGTGCGCGCGCTCCTCGGGTGGCCGGATGCGCAGCTTCCGCACCGGCTCGACCGACCGACGCGCGGGTTCGTGGTCGTTGCTCGCGACGCCGCCGCCGTGGCCGCGCACAACGCGGCGATCCGCGAGGGCCGCTGGACGAAGCGGTACATCGCGCGGATCTCCGCTGGGCTCTCGGCGGAATTCTCGGCGGGATCGTCCGCCGCGGGCGGAGCGGGGCGCGGGGTCGGCGACGCTGCGGCGCTTGTCGGACCGCACCGCGCCTACCTCCGGCGCGAGGGCAAGGTCGCGCGCATCGTGCGCTCGGGCGGCGATCCGTCGAGCCTCTCGGTCGACGCGGTCGCGCCTGCGCCGGGGCGTCCGGGCGAGTGGCACGCGCTCGTCACGCTGGGCACGGGGCGGTACCACCAGATCCGCGCGATGCTCGCGAACCTCGGGTTCCCGCTCGTCGGCGACCGCGACTACGGCGGCGCGCCCGGCACCATGTACCTCGAGCACGCGGCGCTTCGTTTCCCGTCGCTCGCGGGCGGCGAGGTCACGCTCGCGGAGCGGCACGATCCCGGCCGCGAGCAGGTCGCGGACGCGATCCTCGATTCGCTTGTCTCGTGA
>JAIYBS010000161.1 GCA_027488415.1 Planctomycetaceae bacterium
TCGACGCCCGCGATCTGCGTGCGCCACGGGCGGTCCGCGACGAGCGCGGCCATCGAGAGCGCCGCGGCGACCTCGTCGCCCGGCCAGACGGAGCCGAGCTGCGCGGGCCGCGGCATCGTGACGCCGCTGATGCGCAGGAGCCTCGGTCCCTTGCCCGCGGGCCACGTGCGAGGCAGGAGGCGGCCCTTCGTGTCGACGAGGTGCTCGCCGTCCGCGTCGCAGACGAGCGCGAACGGCACGGCCCAGGTTCCCTCGACGACGACCTCGTCGACGTCGGAGCGGCGGACCTGCGAGACCTGCGTCAGCCATCCGGACGAGGCCGCGGCGGCACGGGCGGCGGCGAGTCCGTCCTGGTCGAAGGGCGACGTCGCGATCGACTTGACGATGCTCCGTTCGATGGCGATGCGCTCGTCCTTGGGCAGCCACGCGGGCTGGTCGGCGAACACGACGCGGATCGGCGCGGGCAGCGGGGCGGTGGCGGTGCGCTCGACGAGCCTCGGGACCCAGACCACGAGCGCCGCGGCGACCGCGCCGAGCGCGACGCCCCAGGCCGCGGCCGGCGCCCAGCTCGGGAAGCGGGAGGTGGAGGGAGCGGAATCGCCCGATGCCGACTTCGTGGACTTCGCCATGCGACAGGCTTCATCGGCGAAGCGAGGCTTCTCGGCGCAATTCTCGGCGCAAATCAAGGCGGCCGCCGACCGCGATCAGGCCGCCACGCGCCCGGCTCGACCCCGCGCCAGTGCCATGCCGACGAGCGACGACACCAGCGTCTCCATCGGCACGCCCGCATGGGCCGCGGCCTTGGGGACGAGCGAGTGGTCGGTGAAGCCGGGCATCGTGTTGATCTCGAGGAACCACGGGCCCCGGTCGTCGAGCATGAAGTCGACCCGGGCCACGTCGCGGCAGCCGATCGCGTGCCAGGCCGCCCGGCTGAAGGCGCGGACGGCGTCGGCCACCCCGGCCGGCAGCTCCGGGTCGATCAGGTACTGGGTGTCGTTGCGGTTGTACTTGGCCTCGTAGTCGTAGGTGCCGTCGTTCGGGCGGATCTCGATGATCGGCAGGCACTCGCCGGCGACGAGGCCGACGGTGAGCTCCCGGCCGCGGATGAACTCCTCGGCGAGGATCCGTTCGCGGCGCAGCTCGATCTCGAGCCGCGCGCGCATCACGTCCTGCGGGGAGCGGCAGATGCGGAGGTCGACGCTCGAGCCGTCGTCGGAGGGCTTCAGGACGACCGGGCACTCGAGCGAGAACTCGGTGCCCCGGAGGAGCTCCTGCGACCGCGGCGTCGGGATTCCGAACTCGGCGATGGCCCGCTTCGTCGCGACCTTGTCCATTGCGAGCCGCGCGGCGGCGGGACCGCAGCCCACGTAGGGGCGCCCGTCCGCCTGGAGGATCTCCTGCAGCGGGCCGCCCTCGCCCCATGCGCCGTGGAGCACGGGGAACACGACCTCGCCGTGCATCGCGCGGATCTCGTCCGCGCCGGCGCGGTCCACGGTGACCTCGTTGACGGACATGCCCGCGCGGCGCAGCGCCGCGGCGACCATGGTTCCCGACTTGAGGCTGACTTCGCGCTCGGCATCCGGACCGCCCTTCAGAACGAGGACGCTGGTGCCGGGTTCGGCGATGGACGAGACGAACTGCATGGGTCACCTCCGTGCGATTCGGCCGCGCCGTCCGGTGGCGCGGTTGCCGGAGCGGGGGCTCAGCCCTCGCCGCGGCGCCAGAAGACTACTTCGCGCTCGAGCCGGATGCCCGTGCGCCTGAACGTTTCCTCCGCCACGAGCGCGGAGAGGTCGATGAGGTCCTGCGCGCGGGCGCCGGGCTCCGTGCAGAGGAAGTTGCCGTGCTGCGTGCTGACCACCGCGCCGCCGACGCGGGTGCCCTTGAGCCCCGCGCGGTCGATCAGCAGACCCGCGCTCACGCGCTGGCCCGTGGCCGGGTCGACCGGGTTCTTGTACATGCAGCCCGCGCTGTTGGCCGCGAGCGGCTGCACGCTCGACTTGTACGCGCTGATCGCCTTGGAACGCTCGCGCAGCTCCACCGGGTCCGCCGGCGTGAGCGCCAGGACCGCCCAGGTCACGATCCCGGGAGGGAGCTCGGAGTGCCGGTATCCGAAGCGGATCTCGTCGTGCGCGTAGGTGCGCTCGGTGCCGTCCCAGGAGACGAGCCCGACGCTCCGCACCACGTCGCCGATGGCGCCGAACTTGCCGCCCGCGTTCATGCGGATCGCGCCGCCGACCTGCGCGGGGATGCCGATCAGCGGCTCGAGCCCGGCGAGGCTCGCGCGGGCCGTGTCGTGGATGGTCTTCGCGAGGTCGCGCCCCGCGCCGACTCGTGCCATCGTGACGGGGCCCTCGGCGTTGAGCCGCAGTTCCTTCCAGCACGGCGCGTCGAGGAGGATCACCACGCCCTCCACGCCCTCGTCTGCAACCAGGAGGTTCGCCCCCGAGCCGAGCACCCGCACGCGGACGGCGTTGCGGTGGCAGCGGCGGAGCAGGGTGGAGAGCGCCTCCGGCGACCGCGGCCGCACGAGCGCGTCGGCACGGCCGCCGACCGCGTACCAGGTGTGCCCGGCGAGCGGCGCGTCGAGCTCGACCTCGACATCGAGGTCGGCGAAGAGCGCCGTGCTTCCGGACGGGTCCATCGTCATGCTCATCGCGCGTTCCCGGCGCCGCGCCCGAGGAATGCGTGGCCGATCTTCCAGACGGGCCCCGCGCCCATCACGACGACCAGGTCGCCGTCGGCGGCCATGACCTCGAGCTGCTCGACGATCGCGTCGAAGGGGTAGAGGTGCATCGCGGCGACGCCGCGCGCGCGCAGGCGGTCGACCAGGTCGGCCGCGCTCACCTTCATCCGCTCCTCCTCGCTGTCGCGCACGAAGTAGATGTCGGGCACGATGACCACGTCGGCCTGCGAGAAGCTCTTGGCGAAGTGCTCGAGCAGGAAGCGCGTGCGGCTGTGCTGGTGCGGCTGGAAGACGCAGATCAGGCGCTTGGGCTCGAACCGCGTGCGGAGCGCCTTGAGCGTCGCCTCGCACTCGGTCGGGTGGTGGCCGTAGTCGTCGAAGACCGTGACGGTGCCGCCGTGGCGCATCGTCCGCTCGCCGAGCCGCTGCATGCGGCGGTCGACGCCGAGGAAGGCGCCGAGCGCCTCGCCGATCGCGCGCCACTCGCAGCCGAGCCAGTGCGCGATGATCGCGGCGGCGGCGCCGTTGAGGGCCATGTGGTCGCCCGGGATCTGGCTCGTCCAGCTGCACACCGCGCTGCCGCCGACGAGCACCGTGCTGAGCCCGGTGCGCGGGTCGTACTGCACGCTGTAGTCGGCGCTCGGTGCCCAGCCGAACGTCGCGACCGAGCACTTCAGCCCGCTCGCCACGTCGCGCCGGTGCGCGCCGTCCGCGGCGATCAGCAGCTTGCCGCCGTGCTCGGCCGCGGGGAGCAGCGCGGCGAACTCGTGGAACGCCTTGATGATGTTCTCGAGGTTGCCGTAGATCTCGAGGTGGTCTTCCTCGATGTTGTTGATCAGGCCGATGACGGGCCGGTGGTGATGGAAGCTGCGGTTGAACTCGCACGCCTCGGCGACCATGATGCCCGGCTTCCCGCGCTGCGGTCCCGCGGGGATCGCGTCCGCGCCGGTGCGGCTTCCGCCGCCGATCTGCGTGCAGGTCGCGCCGACGATCAGGCTCGGGTCGAGCCCGCACTGGATCAGGATGTGCGAGAGCATCGAGGTCGTCGAGCTCTTGCCGTGCGTGCCGGCGATGCTCACGCCGGTGCGGCCGCGCTGCACGAGGCCGACGCCCTGCGCGTAGCTCACCACGTCGACGCCGCGGCGCTTCGCCTCCTCGACCTCGGGGTGATCCGCCTTCACGGCCGCACTCGCGATCACGAGGTCGCACGGCGCGGGCAGCTGGTCCGCCGTGTGCCCGATCCGAACCGTGATGCCGTCCGACTCGAGCGCCTCGGTCGCGACGCTCGACTCGCGGTCGCTTCCGGAGACGATCGCACCGCGGCGCTTGAGCATGTGCGCGAGCCCGCTCATGCCCGATCCGCCGATCCCGATGAGCCACACCCGACGGCCGGCGAAGTCGGGGACCTCCTGGTCGGCGAGGCTCGGACCGGTGCTCTCGAACAGCGTGGGCATCGCGGGCTCCGCCTCGCCGTTTCCTGCGTCCCGTGCCGTGCCGCGGTTGGTGGTGCGAGCTCCTGCGGTCGGGACGAAGGCGAGGTCGAGGTCGTTCACGCTCACGATATCGGCAAGCGGCCCGGAATATCCTCACCGTTTTGCCCCGGAAGGCGTTCTTTCGGGACACTGGCGGGAGTGGCCGGGCGGCTCCCCCTACAATCCGGGCCCATGGCGTCGAACGCGGACATCCATGCCCAGGTCCTGCTCGTCGACGACGACAAGGGCCACGCCGAGACCATGGCCGAGGCCCTGAAGAAGCCCGGCCACGTGTGCACCATCCGCCACAGCCGCGCCGAGGCAGAGGAAGAGCTCCGGCACGGGGCGTTCGACGTCATCGTGACCGACCTGGTGATGGAGTCCCCGACCGCCGGGCTCGAGGTGCTCGAGCTCGCCCGGAAGCTCCAGCCCGAGGCCGAGACCATCATGGTCACCGCCCACGGCGACATCCCGACCGCGAAGAAGGCGCTTCAGGGCGGCGCCTACGACTTCATCGAGAAGCCGATCGACCTCGTCGTCTTCCGGAACCTCGTCCAGCGGGCGGCCGAGACCGTGGTCCTGCGGAACCAGAACTCGCGGCTCAAGGGCGACCTCAGCGCGGCCTACGGCTTCGAGGGGATCATTGGGGACAGCCCGGCCATGCGGCAGGTGGTCGCCCTGATCCGGCAGGTGGCCCCGAGCAGCATCCCGGTCCTGGTCCGCGGCGAGAGCGGCACGGGCAAGGAGCTCGTCGCTGCCGCGATCCACAAGGCGAGCCGCCGCGCCGACCGCCGCTACGTGACCTTCAACGCCGCCGGGCAGTCGGAGAGCCTCCTCGAGGACCAGCTCTTCGGGCACGTCCGCGGCGCGTTCACCGGCGCCGACAAGGACCGCGAGGGCGTCTTCGAGTTCGCCGACAAGGGCACGCTGTTCCTCGACGAGATCGGCGACA
>JAIYBS010000027.1 GCA_027488415.1 Planctomycetaceae bacterium
CCGGGCTACCTTTACCGGTCGCGGTCAGCGCGGGGTTGCTTCGGGGGCAACCTTCAGGTCCGGGGCCGTCGACCACCTGGGCTTCCAGGCCGGACGATTGATTCGGGTCCGGAGGATGACCGTGTTGTCGAGGTCAAGATCGCCGGTCCAGATCCACTTCGCACCCTTGAAATCGTGCTCGAAGAAGGGCTGCTTCGGGTCGATCCGCTCCTGCGCGTACTCGGACGCTGCGGACCACGAGCTGTCGTCGAACGCGGGCAAGTGCCACCCTTCCGGAAGGGGCTCGGCGCGGACCTTGGGGTTCGTGACGTCGCGGTCGATCGGGCCGTGCATGAAGCACTTCGCCTTCCACCGCGCGTCGGTGACGGTGCCGTCGGCGAACTTCAGGATGAATCCGCCGTCGCCGATCTGGCGCCCGTACTCGCAGCCGGTCAAGGGATCGGCGTTGTCCTTCGCGAGCACCGCGATGGTCATCGGGTACTCGGGGAGGACGTCGAGCTCGACGACGTTGTGCGGGAGGAAGTCGATCGAGTCGACGGCCACCTGCTTGCCGTTGATGAACATCGTGAACCAGTTGTCGGCGTAGGCGGCGGCGTGGACCGTGTCTGACATCGCGGGCTTCACGATGCCGTCCTGCGGCGGTCCCTTGCCGACACGCCCGCCCTTTCCTCCGTTTCGCGGCGGACGCGGCGCGTCCTGTGGCTCCTCGCTGCGCACCGCGCCGGGCGACACGGCAACCGTGCGCGCCGGGATCTCGTAGCGATCGATGACCGCACCGTTCGCCTCCTTCGCACCGCCTCCTCCACCGCCGCCGCGGCGTCCGCCGCCCTGACCCTCGGCATCCGCGGCGATCGCGGTCCGGACGAACTCCACGGTCGCGGCCGCGGGCGTCACCCGCACGCGGACATGGCCGGGACTGCCGAGGATGGTGCCCGACGCGTAGCCGTACTCCTCGGCGCTGCGCGTGCCGCCGGCGAGGTTGCCCGGCTGCGGGACCTCCTGGTAGTGGATGCCGTCGCGCTGACCGTGGACGTAGAGATGGTCGTGCCCGTGGAACACCGCGCTGACGCCGCGCTTCACGAGCAGCTGGTGGATCGGCATCGGCCAACCCGGCCGGTGCTCGGCGAAGCCGTCGGTGCCGTCGGCGTTCTTGCCGCCCCACTCGAAGAACGGGACGCTCTCGGCGCCGCCGCGCGACTCGGCGCCGCCCATGCCGCCCACGAGGTGGTGGATGAAGACGAACTTGTGTCGCGCCTTGGAGCCAGCGAGCGTGCGGTCGAGCCAGTCGTACTGCTCGCGGCCAAGCGTGCTGGTCCAGCTTCCGTCGACCGGCTTGAGCGGCTCCTTGGGACCGGCGTTGCCGCCACCGTTGCCCGGGCCGCCGGCGCTGCCCTGTCCGCCGCCGCGCTGGCTTCCGCCGCCGGATCCGCCGCGGATGCGGTCCGTCGTCGACCAGAACGGGTCGAGCACCACGATCAGCGCGTCGCCCCACTCGAACGCGTAGTAGTTGGCGCCGCTTCCGCCGGCGAGGGCCGTGCGCCCCGTGTACATCCCGCCGGGCGTCACCTCCGGCGCGGGGAAGCGCGCGGTGCGCATCGCGTACGACCACGAGGGCATCTCCGCGTCGCGGCCGCCGGAGCCGCCGCGCTCGCCGTCGTGGTTGCCGAGCACCATGAAGAGCGGCATCTCGCGGCACGCGACGCCGAACCAGTACCGCTGCGCGTCGTACTGCGCCTCGGCGCGCCTCCATTCGCTGCCGCGCTTGTCGTTCATGAACGTGTCGCCGAGATCGACGAGGAAATCCGCGTTCTCCTCGCGGATGTTGAGCAGCGTCCGCTCGTAGGCGGCAAGCGTCACGCCCTGGTCAAGGTGCGAGTCGGCCTGGATCGCGAAGGTGAATTCCCCGCCGGGCAAGCGCGGCGTCTCGAACGATCGCTCTTCGCCCTGCTGCGGCGCACCGGCGGAGGGGCGCCACGAGAATCGGTACCGATACGACTCGTCGGGACGAAGCCCATCCATCACGAAGCTCGCAGCGGTTCCCGCCTTCATCGCCTGCTCCGGAGTGGAGCGCTTCCGGGCATCTCCTTCGCGCCAGAACTCGACTGAGCCCACGCGATCGCTCGAGGCGACGACGCTCGCCGTCATCGAGTCGCGGGTCGGGCGCACGAGGACGACGTCGTAGTCGTGCGCGGGAACCTCGGTCTTGAACGCGGTCATGCGGGAGATCAGCGTGCCGCGCTCGCCGGCTTGGCCGCTCTTGCCGCCTTTGCCGCCTTTGCCGCCTTGGCCGCCTTGGCCGCCTTGGCCGCGCGGCCGCTCCTCGCCGCCGCCCGCTCCGTCGCCGGTGCGCGCGTAGCGAAGGTCAAGCACCGCCGTGCCGAGCGTGCTCGCCTCGATCGCGTCGACCAGATGCGCGTACGTCGCGCGTCCGGCCTCAAGCTTCGGCTCGGCGCTCAGCGCGTGCACGGTCACGATGTACGACTTCTCTCCCGGCCCCTTCGAGCAGGGTGGCGCGTACTCCGCGCGGCGATTGACGGTGTTCACGCCCCACGTGCCGAGGTCACGCTGGTTCTCGCCGATCGACGTCGCGTCCGGCTTTATGCCCCAGACGACCATGTAGGCGTGCGTCGCTTCGCCGCCGGGCGGGAAGTGGTGCATCGTGAGCGCGATGCTCTTCGTGCCGGCAGGGAGACCGCTCCAGGCAAGCGGCGGCGATGCTGACTCGCCGTCGCACGTGAATCGCGCGGGGAGCATGCCGTCCGGGCCGAGTGCGTCGCAGTGAACCTCGAACCCGCCGGGTGCGGCGTTCTTCGGAGGCGGACGATCGCCGGGCTGAGGGGGCGCGCCGTCGCGCGGCGGTCCGCCGCCTTGGCCACCCTGACCGCCGCGTCCACCACGCCTGCCACCGCCCTGCCCGCCGTGACCACCGCCGCCGCGCTGGCCCGCGGTGTAGGTCTCGTTCTTCGTGGTGCCATCTGGTGCGACGAAGGAGAACTGGTACTTCCCCTGCTCGTCGATCCGGTAGTCCACCCGGTGCAGCTTGCCGCCGAGCGAGTAGGTCAGCGACCACGCCTTCGGACCGACCTGCTTGAAGCCGGTGATCGACGCGCCGCGGAGCGCCGTCAGCGACGGGCGCACCGGATTCGCGCGCGGCTGCGGTACGACCTGGTCCTCCTCGACCTTCACCTTGCCGCGCGCGCCACCGTTGATGTACGGAAACGTCTTCGAGGCGTGGTAGTGGTAGCCGCGCGTCCCCGTCATGAGCGCATTGGCCGCGGGCGTGTCGCAGAAATGCCCGTTGTACTGATCGAGCGGATCAGTGCCGCCGAGCGGGCACGCCTGCGGCGCACCGGCCTTTGCCTTCGGATCGAACAGCCCGAAGACCGGGAATCCGTCGAGCGCGAACGCGATCGGCTTGTCCATGCCGATCACCTGCTGCAGCGCGAGCGGGGCGGCGTGATAGTGGTAGTCGTCGGCACGTCCGCAGTGACCGCCGAACTGGTCGAGCTCGCCGATCAGGAACGAGTCCTCGCCGCGGTTGTTGAGCGCATTGAAGATCGGGATGCCGTCCACGGCGATGGCGACCGCGCCGCGGCGCAGGAACTTCTTCCCGTCGACCGGCTCGTCGGCGAGCTCCGGCCGCAGCGGCACCTGCCAGGCATTGCTCCCCGTGTACGGCTGCGGCAGCGGCACCTGCTGCTGCCATGCCGTGATGCCGACCATCTGCACCTGGTTCTTCAGTGCGTGGGGCATCCCGTCGGACTCGATATAGAGCCACTGCGCATCGAAGCGGGTGCGGACATCGGGCGCGAACTTCGCGAACGCGACGGCCTGCCACGGGGACGCGGGCGGCGCCGGCGCAGGCTCGCTTGCGATCGACGCCGGCAACGCGAGAAGCACCGGGACGGCGGTCGGAGAATGGAGCCTGGCTCCACTTTCGGCGTGGTCGTGGCCCTCGCCGTCGTGGGGATCGTGCGCGCAAGCGATTGCGGCGAGCGCAAGCGCCGCCAACGAAGCGATCGATTCAGTTCGCATTCCCGTTGCCCTCCTTGTTCCCGCCCTGACCACCCTTGCCGCCCTGGCCGCCCTTGCCGCCGCCCTTGCCGCCACCCTTGCCGC
>JAIYBS010000220.1 GCA_027488415.1 Planctomycetaceae bacterium
CCGCCACGAACGAGGCGCTGATGGAGCTCGGCGCCACCGTGTGCACGCCCGCCTCCCCGAGGTGCGGCTCGTGCCCGCTCTCGGCGCGGTGCGTCGCCGCCGCCGCGGGCACCGCAGGTTCCATTCCCGCGCCGCGCAAGGCCGCCGCCCGCAGGACGCTGCACTGGCACGCGCTCGTCGACTGCGGCACGGACGGCGTCCTCCTCGAGCGACGGCCGGACCGCGGCCTCTGGGCCGGCATGCTCCAGCCGCCGACGGTCGAGTCCGATTCGCCGCTCGGCGCGGACGAGCTCGCCGCCCGCTGGGGCGTCCCGGTGCGCGAGGCGGGCGCGTTCACGCACGTCACGAGCCACCGCACCGTCGAGTTCCGCGTGTTCACCGCCGCCGAGGGGCATGCCGCGTCGATCGACGGCGCCGCGCGCGTCGCGCTCGGCCGCCTCGGCGAGGTCCCCCTCTCGAATGCCGCGTGGCGCACCTTCGAGTGCGCCGGCCTTCCCGTCAGGACGCCGCCCTCGGCATCGCCTGGTCGCGCTGCTCGCTCCGCGCGCTCGGGTAGCTGATGCGTCCGTGGTAGATCGCGTTGAGGCTCTTGATCACCGAGTCCTCCACCGCGCGGAGGTCGCGCAGCGTCAGCGCGCTGTCGTCGAACTGGCCGTCGACGAGGCGCTTGTGGCTGAGGTCGCGCACCAGCTGCTCGATGCGGGCGGGCGTCGGCTCGCTCAGCGTCCGGCTCGCGCTCTCGACGCAGTCGCAGAGCATGAGGACCGCGGCCTCGCGCGTCTGCGGCTTCGGGCCCGGGTAGCGGAAGTCGGCCTCGTTGACCTCGTCCTCGCCGGCGCGCCGCTGTGCCGCGTGGAAGAAGTACTCCATCAGCGTCGTGCCGTGGTGGGCCTCGATGAAGTGCCGCACCTGGCGGGGCAGGGCGTACTCGGCCGCGAGCTCCATGCCGTCCTTCACGTGACCGACGATCACCAGCAGGCTCATCGCCGGCGACAGGCGCTCGTGGCGGTTCGTGCCGGTCTGGTTCTCCACGAAGTACTCGGGCTTGTTCATCTTGCCGACGTCGTGGTAGAGCGCGCCGACGTAGGTGAGGAGGCTGTCCGCGCCGACCGCCTCGGCGGCCGCCTCCGCGATGTTCGCCACCTGCAGCGAGTGGTTCCATGTCCCGGGCGCGCGGCGCTGCAGCTCGCGCAGGAGCGGCTGCTTCGGGTCGCGAAGCTCGGTGAGCGTGAGGCCCGTCACCACGCCGAAGGCACGCTCGATGGTCGAGAGCAGCCCGATGATGACGAAGCCCGCGAAGAACGCGGTGACCACGGCCACGAGCGCCTCGCCGAGCGAGTAGGTGATCTCCGACGCGTCGTCGAGGCCGTCGGCGACGCTCGCGATCAGGATCGACGCGCCCGCGACCGCCGCGGACACGAGCGTCGCGACCACGAGCGTGGACCGGTGCCGGACCTCGCGCAGCGAGGCGGCGAAGGCGATGCTCGACGCCAGCGTGGCGAGGAACGCGCCCGGCGGCGGCTGCAGCGCGAAGATCGCGAGCACGCCCTGGAGCAGCACCGCGAGGAGCGACACGCGCAGGCCGAAGCCGATCGTGAGGACGCCGGAGGCGAGCAGCGAGCTGCCGAGCAGCGTGAACAGCATCGAGCGCGGGAAGATCCAGCTGATCGGCGCCGTGGCTGCGACCGGGAGCAGCGCCAGCGCGAGCACCGACGCGAGCCGGCGCCAGTCGCCGAAGATCCCGCGCTGGTGCTGGGCGAGGAGCGTGGCGGCGAGCAGTCCGAGGGCGAGCGCGAGCGCGGTGGACTCGGCGATCGCGCCGAGCCGCTCGCGCGCGCCGCGGGCCTCGGCGTAGCGGCTGCGCTCGTCCGCGGCGCGCGTCGCCTGCTCGGCGGTGAGCACGTCGCCGGGCACGTACACGGCCTCGCCGCGGTTGTGGACCTGCACGACCGGCGCGACGGACTCGGCTGCCGCGACGGCCGCCTGCTTGGTCGCCTCGGCGTCGAGCGTGACGGTCGGCTTCGGGTCGGCGAGGATCGGCGCGATGGCGGCGCGGGCGAGCTCCATCGGGAAGCCGCTCTCCGCGGCCTCGGCGGCGAGGCGGGCCCGGAGTGCCGCCACGTCGTCGGAGCGGACCTCGATCGCGTTGCGCCCGAGCGGCGCCGAGCGCGCGCGGTCGCCGGGGATGTCCTCGCGCGGCGGCACCATCGCGATACGGCGGGCCGCAGTCGAGTACGCGTCGTACTCGCCGGAGGCGACGAGCGGCACGCCGGTCGTCAGTCGGCCGATCAGCCGGTCGGTCCAGCGCTCCCAGAGCTCCACCTCGTCGGCCTGGTCGAGCTCGCGCAGCGCGGTGAACGAGTCCTCGTCCAGCGAGTAGCGCTCGACGATCGCCGCGGGTACCTCGGCGAGCGTCGCCTTGTCGCGCACGAGGAGCGGCAGGCCGTCGATCTCGCCCTGCATGCGGCCGAGGTAGTCGGAGTTGGCGGCGAAGACCAGGGGCGCGGCCTTGCGGGCCTCCTCGCGCCGCCGCTCCGTCGAGGGTTCGTCGACGTCGCTGTACTCGAGCCGGTTGACGCGGCCGACGTCGACGCGCTGACCCGGGTACTCGCGCGGCAGCTCGGCGCTCCAGGCCGTGAGCATCGCCGCGGCCGCGACGAAGGTCGCCACCACGAGGACCGCGCTCAGGTTGCGTTCGTCCCGGAGCCAGAGCAGGACCGGCGAGGTCTGCCTCGGAAGCTTCCGGCGGAGCCGGATCCGCCGTCCCGATCGCGCAGGGCGGCTCGATTGGAATCCGAATGGCATGGCGGTGGATCTGCCCCGGAAATCCCGGGGTCAAACGAGTCTATCGGTCCGTTGCGCCATCCCCCGATACCATCCCGCGCATGTCGACCCGCGCCGCCGGAGTCCAACCTTTGGGCTGTTTTTATCGGGTAGCGGCCCTCGGTGCGCTCCCGCTGGCCTGCGTCTGCGCGTGCTCGCAGCCGGACGCCGCGCGCTCCGACGTCCGAGGTCCCGGCGACCAGTTCGACCCAGGCGTCGTCCTCGAGGGCGACCGGGCCCGCGCCGCGGAGCAGGGCATGCTCGCGGCGGCCGAGGGATACCGCCCGCGCCCGCTCGTGCCCGCAGCCGACGGCGTGCGCTGGGGCGATGTCCCGATGGCGATCCGCAACGTGGCGGACACCTCGTTCGTCGGGGTGCGGTCGGTCGACACCTCGGCGGACCGCATCGTGGCCAACACGGTGCTCGTGGACGGCCAGCGCGGCACCGTCGCCGCGATCCGCGACGAGGCGGGAACGATCACCTTCGAGTGCCGCCTGTCGACCTTCCCCGACGCGAAGCGCGACGGCGCGTTCGACGCCGCGGTCCGCAAGGAGCTGCTGCGCCTCGGGGCCGTCCGCCGTCCCCAGCCCTGAGCCTGCCGCCGCGGTTCGTCGCCCGCCCGCGCCTCAGGCGCGGACCACGGGCGCGTGCGCCGCGTTCACCGGCGCGAGCGCGCGCTCGAGCATCCGCGCGGCACGGAAGAGTCGCTCCTCCTCGAACGCGTTCGCCTGCAGCTGGATGCCGACGGGGAGCCGCTTGCCGTCGCGCACCGCCGTGCCCGCGGGCAGCGAGATGCCGCAGATCCCCGCGATGTTCGTGTTCACGGTGTAGACGTCGCACAGGTACATCGCGAGCGGGTCCGCGTTCGCGCCGAAGCCGAACGCCGGGGTCGGCGCGGTGGGCCCGAGCAGCACGTCGCAGGACGCGAACGCGCGGTCGAACTCCTCCTTGATCCGCCGGCGCACCTGGAGCGCGCGCTTGTAGTACGCGTCGTAGTAGCCGCTCGACAGCATGTAGGTGCCGAGCATGATGCGCCGCTGCACCTCGGGGCCGAAGCCCTCGCTTCGGCTTCGCGCGTACAGCGTGAACAGGTCCTCGCCCGGCTTCAGCTGCGCGCGGTGCCCGTAGCGGATGCCGTCGTAGCGCGCGAGGTTGCTCGAGGCCTCCGCCGGCGCGATCACGTAGTAGGTGCTGATGCCCACGTCCGTGAGCGGCAGGTCGGCGTCGACGATCGTCGCGCCCATCGCGCGGTACGCGTCCGCGGCCGCCTGGACCGCGGCGTTCACCTCGGGGTCGTTGGCGTCGCTCACGTACTGCCGCGGGATGCCCACGCGCAGGCCCTCGAGCGGGCGCTCCACCGTCGCTGCGAGCGCGGTCGGCGGCAGGTCCGCGGTCGTGCTGTCGTGCTCGTCGACGCCGCTCATCGCGTCGAGGAGGAGCGCGGCGTCACGGACGCTGCGCGTCATCGGGCCGATCTGGTCGAGGCTCGAGCCGAACGCCACGAGCCCCCAGCGGCTGATGCGGCCGTAGGTGGGCTTGAGGCCGACGATCCCCGTGAACGAGGCGGGCTGGCGGATCGAGCCGCCGGTGTCGCTGCCGATGGCGGCGGCGCAGAGGCCTGCGGCGACCGCGGCAGCGCTGCCGGCGCTGCTTCCGCCGGGAACGCGCGTCGGATCCCAGGGGTTCCGCACCGGGCCCCACTTGCAGTGCTCGCCCGACGAACCCATCGCGAACTCGTCGAGATTCGTCTTTCCGACGACGATCGCGCCGGCGGCGACCAGCCGCTCGACCGCGGTCGCGTCGAACGGGGATCGGTAGCTCTCGAGCATCCGGCTCGAGCAGGTCGTGCGCCCGAGCCGCGTCGCGACGTTGTCCTTCACCGCGATCGGCACCCCCGCGAGCGGCGGCAGGGGGCGGCCGGCCCTCGCGTCCTCGTCGACCTTGCGCGCGGCGGCGATCGCGTGCTCGCGGAACGTCTCGTGGTAGGCGTTCAGGAGCGGGTTGTGCCGGTCCGCGGCGTCGAGCATCGCCGCGCAGGTCCGCTCGGCGCCGAGGGCGCCGCTCGCGATCCCGTCGCGGATCGCGGTCAGGTCGATCGTCGGGGAGTCCTGCACGTCAGTCGCCCTCCGCGAGGACCTTCGGGACCGCGAGGAACCGGCCCTCGACGGCCGGCGCGTTGCGCAGCACGTCCTCGATCGGGAGGCCGTCGACCGGCACGTCGTCGGCAAGGCGGTTGAAGCTCTCGAACGGGTGCGCCATCGGCTCGGCGCCCGCGATGTCGACGGCGTCGAGCTTCGCGATGTGCTTCAGCACCGCGGCAAGCTGCGTGCGGTACTCCTCGACCCGACCGGCGGGAACCTCGAGGCGCGCGAGCTTGGCGACGTGCGCCACCTGCGCCGCGGTCAGCGAGCCGCTTGACTGTTCGTTCGACATCGAGGGAAGTGTACGGAACCCGGCTATCTTGTCCGCGCCATGGCAAAGAGCGAATTCGCGATCGGCATCGACCTCGGCGGCACCAACATGAGCGTCGGCATCGTCGACCGCCGCGGGCGCATCCTCGGCCGCGCGAAGAAGAAGACGAAGGCGCACGAGGGCAGGGACACGGTCGTCGACCGGCTGGTCTCCGCGATGGAGGCCGCGTGCGAGGACGCGAAGGTCGGCATGGGCGACGTCCGCACCGTCGGCATCGGCGCGCCGGGGCCGGTCGACTACGAGCGCGGGGTCGTGATCACCGCGGGCAACCTCGGCTGGAAGAACGTCCCCCTCGCGGACATCCTGCGCAAGCGCACCGGCGTGCCCGTGTGCGTCGACAACGACGCGAACGTCGCCGCGTGGGGCGAGGCGACCGTCGGCGCGGGCGAGGGCGCCGACTCGCTGCTCGCCGTGTGGGTGGGCACCGGCGTCGGGGCGGGCATCGTCATCAACCGCGGGGTCTGGCGCGGCGACCTCTGGACCGCCGGCGAGATCGGGCACCTGATCTCGTATCCGAACGGGCAGCCCGGCAGCCGGAAGATCGAGGAGTTCTGCAGCCGCACCGGGATGGTGCGGTCGCTGACGACGCTCGCTGGCCTGCACCCCGACTCGCTGTTCCACAAGGCCCTCGCGAAGCACCAGGCCGACGGCAAGGGCGGGCCGCTCGGCAGCGGCGCGCTCGCGTCCTGCTACGAGGCGGGCGACGCGCTCGTGTGCGACGTCGTCAACTCGGCGGCCGACCTGCTGGGCACGTCGATCGCCAACTGGATCACGATGATGTCGATGCGCACCGTCGTCCTCGGCGGCGGCGTGACGGAGGCGCTCGGCAAGCCCTACCTCGAGCGCGTCGAGGCGGCGGTGAGGGCGGCGGTCTTCCCGTCGGCGCTCGCGCCCAAGGTCAGCCTGCGCATGACGAAGCTGAAGGACGACGCGGGCGTGCTGGGCGCCGCGATGCTGGCGTGGGACGCGCTGGGCGAGTGAGGCTGGGGCCGGGAAACGGAGCCCGGCTCCGTTCTCCGGCGCGAGGTCACTTTCGCTCGTTGGCCATCATCGCCATGCGGAAGGCGAGCTTCAGGGCCTCGAGGTAGATCCAGACCAGCGTGACCATCAGGCCGTAGGCGAAGTACCACTCGTACTCCTTGCCGACGCGCGTGGCCACGGCGTTCTCGACCTGCTGGAAGTCGACGACGAGCCACAGCGAGGCGATCACGAGGATCGCGCCGTTGATGGCGACGCCGATCCAGGCGCCCTTGCCGCCCTGCATCGCGCTCTGCAGGCCGAGACCCGGGATGTCGATGCTGAAGAAGCCGAGGACGAACTGCGCCAGGTACAGCAGCCCGATGCCGATCGTGAGCGTCGAGAGCACGGCGACGAAGGTGCCGGTCGGCTTGATGAGGCCGGCGCGGTAGACGATCAGCATCGCGGCGGTGATCGCGAGCGTGATCACGAACGCCTGCAGGCCGAGCCCGCCGAAGGCGGTGACGCCGCGGCTCGCGAGGATCGAGTCGAGGAGCAGCGCCATGACGCCCATCGTCGCGCCCTGGGTGACGCTGTAGAGCGGGGCCGCCCACACCGCGCGCTGCGGCTTGCGCCAGAGGGCGAAGAAGCAGACGAGGCTCGCCACGAAGCCGGCGATGAAGATGCCCCAGATCGCGCCCTGGCCGACCGCGCGCACGAGCGCCGCGCCGCCGATGCCGCCGGCGACCGCGAGCGACGCGGCGAACACGGTCTTCTGGGCGACGCCCGCGACGGTGGCCGCCTGCGCCACCGGGCGCGCGTGCGAGGAGGCGATCAGGGTCTCGTCGGCGATGACGGGGTTCGAGGAACGGAGGTCGAGCATGGGGCGGGATTGTAGGCGGAAAATGCGCCGGGCATCGCCCGGCGCATTTTCCGCCGTCCCGTCAGAGCACCTCGGCCGCCAGGCTCGCCAGCTCGCTGCGCTCGGTCTTCGAGAGCGTCACGTGGCCCGCGATGGTCTGGCCCTTCATCCGCTCGATCGCGTGCGCGAGGCCGTTCGATGCCGCGTCGAGGTACGGGTTGTCGATCTGCCCGATGTCTCCGCAGAGCACGATCTTGGTGCCGTCGCCGACGCGGCTCACGATCGTCTTCACCTCGTGCGGGCTCAGGTTCTGCGCCTCGTCGACGATCATGAACTGGTGCGGGATGCTGCGGCCGCGGATGTAGGTCAGCGGCTCCATCACCAGCTTGCCGGTCGCCATCAGCTGGTCCATGCGCTGCTCCGCGCTCTTGCTGTCGGCGTCGCCCTGCGTGCCGCCCGAGCGCGTCGAGAGCAGGTAGCTCACGTTGTCGAAGATCGGCTGCATCCACATCGCGAGCTTCTCGTCCTTGTCGCCGGGGAGATAGCCGATGTCGCGGCCGAGCGGCATGATCGGCCGCGCGACGAGCAGCTTGTCGAGCCGCTCCTCCTTCAGCACCTTCTGCATGCCGGAGGCGATCGCCATCAGCGTCTTGCCGGTGCCCGCGGGGCCGATCAGCGTGACGAGCTTCACGTCGTCGTCGAGCAGCAGGTCGAGCGCCATCGTCTGCTGGATGTTGCGCGCCATCACGCCGTACACGGGCTTGCGGGGGCCGGTGACCGGGATCAGGTGTCCGGTGTTGCCGAGCACGCGCGCGAGCCCGGTGTGCGACGGATCCGCGGCATCCACGAGGATCACGAACTGGTTCGGAACAAGGTCGTCCACCGCGACGTCGCCGCCGTCCGGCGTGCGCGCCGTCATCCCGGAGAGCGCCGCGCGCGGCAGCTGCCGCTCGGCGTACAGGGAGTCGATCACGTCGGTCGGCACCTGCATCGAGCAGTAGCCCGAGTGCAGCCAGTCGGCGTCGACGCGGTCCGCCTCGAAGTCCTCGCACGCGATGCCGAGCGCGTCGCACTTCACGCGCGCGTTGATGTCCTTCGTGATGAAGATGGTGCGCAGGCCCCTGGCCTTGAGGCCCGCGGCGACGCTCAGGATCAGGTTGTCGTTCTTGTCGAGCTCGAGCGAGCGCTCGCCCGCCATCGGCTCGACGCGCGCGACGCGGATCGTGCCGCCCTGCTCGTTCCAGCGCACGCCCTCGAACAGGTGGCCGAAGCTGCGCAGCTTGTCGAGCGAGCGGATCACCTGGCGCGAGTTGCGCCCGGTCTCGTCGTTGTTCTTCTTGAACTTGTCGAGCTCCTCGATGACCGTCAGCGGGATGACGACCTCGTGCTCCTCGAACTTGAAGATCGACTGCGGGTTGTGCAGCAGCACGTTCGTGTCGAGCACGAAGTGCTTCCTGGTGGCCGCGGCGGCGGCCTGCTGCTGGGTGCTTCGGGGTTCGGACGCGTCGCGGGAGATCTGGCTGGTCAACGCGCGTTCCTCAGGATGTCGGGAGCCGTGGGCTTCCGGGTGTGGCCCCTCCGCTTCCGTGCGGCGGGGCGGCAGCGAACTCAAGAAGAGGGTGCGATATTCCGAAGCCCCGGTCAAGTGGTTTCCGGACGATTGAACGCTAGTCTTTCCGGACATGGCAGGAAACTCCCCCCGTCGACCGCGACCGGACGCAGCCCTCGGCCGGAGCCGCCGTGCCGTCCGAAGCCCCTCCCCGAAGCCCTCCACCGTCGGCGCGTTGGCCGCGGCCATGGAGGCAGTGGCGCCGTCCCGCCTCGCGGAATCGTGGGACAACGTCGGGCTGCTGCTCGGCGACCGCGCCGCCCCGTGCGGCCGCGTGCTGGTGGCGGTCGACTGGACCGCCTCGGTGCTCGAGGAGGCGCTGGCGCTCGGCGTCGACGCCGTGGTGAGCTACCACCCGCCGATCTTCGATCCCCTCAAGCGCCTGAGCTCCGACGACCCCAAGCAGCGCGTGCTCCTCGAGGCGGCCCAGGCCGGGATCGCGCTCCTCTCGCCGCACACGGCGCTCGACGCCGTGAAGGGCGGCGTGAACGACTGGCTCGCGGAGGGAGTCGCCGGCGGTGCCGACGCGCTCGCCCTCAGCGCCGGCTTCGAGCCCCTGCGGGCGGCGTCCTACCTCCCGCGCGGCGAGTCGCACAAGCTCGTCGTCTTCGCGCCCGCGAGCGCCTCGGGCGCGATCCGCGCGGCGCTCGCCGAGGCCGGCGCCGGGCGCATCGGCGGCTACGACCACTGCACCACGCGCTCGCCGGTCACCGGGACGTTCCGCGGCGGCGAGGGCACCGCGCCCGCCGTCGGCTCCGCGGGCCGCATCGAGGAAGTGGGCGAGGAGCGCATCGAGGCCGTCGTCGGCGCGGAACGCCTCGCCTGGGCGATCGCCGCGATCCGCGCCGTCCATCCGTACGAGGAACCCGCTTTCGAGGTGCATGCGCTCGCCGCGCGGCCGTCGCTCGACGAGGGGGCGGGGCGCCTGCTGACGCTCTCGAAGCCCGCGAGCGCGGGAGAGGTCGCCGCGCGCCTGCGCCGTCACCTCGGCGTGCGGAGGATCGAGTCGATCGTCCCGCCGGGCGCGGAGGCCACGAAGCACGCCCGGATCGCGCTCTGTCCCGGCGCCGGCGCGTCGTTCCTCCCCGATGCGGTCGCGCGCGGCGCGACGCTCCTCGTGACGGGCGAGGCACGCCACCACGACCATCTCGCGGCGATCGCCTCGGGCACCTGCATGCTGCTGCCCGGACACACGCAGACCGAGCGCGGCTTCATGCCGACGCTGGCCCGGCTGCTCGCGCAGCAGGTTCCCGGCGTGAGCTTCACGACCTCGAAGGCCGACCTGCCGCCGCTCACCGAGGCTGGCGGGACGCCGAAGCGGGGACCAGTCGCTCGGCCGCGGCGACCGCGTCCCTGAGTGATCGCGCGCCCGCATCCGCGCCGACCACCGCCGCGAGCCCGAGGTCGGCCGCGAAGGGGCCGCCGCCGACCAGGATCGGCGTCAGCCGCGCGACCTCGGACGAGCGCAGCGCGGCGACGAGGTCCATCAGCGGGCGGATCGAGAGCGTGGTCGCAGCGCTGGCGACGGCAAGATCGATGGACCGGCGCGGGTCGTCGGCGAAGTCCTCGATCGACATCACGATCTCGCCTGCCGGCACGTTCGCGCCGAGGTACTCGACGGTCCAGCCGTCGAGCTCGAGGAGGTCTGCCACCATGCGCAGGCCGATGTCGTGCATGTCGCCGCCGACCGCGAAGCACAGCGCGCGCCGTCCGTCCGGCTTTCGGGCCATCGGCTGCGCCGCCGCGCGGAGCTGGCCGACGATCATCCGCGTCGCTGCCGTGCAGAAGTGCTCGTCGGCGATCGACGCCTCCTGCATGTGCCACATGCGGCCGATCTCGGCGAGCGCCGGAGCGACGACGCGCTCGTGGACGTCGGCGAGCGGCATCCCGCCGCGCAGCGCCTCGAGCACGAGCGTCGCGGCCTCGTCCTTGTCGCGCTGCAGCACGTGCAGGAGGTACAGCCTCGCGAGCGTGGAGTCGCTGCCCTCGGTGTCGAGCAGGCCGCAGGAGGGCGTCGGGGTCCGTGACGCGACGCGTCCCGCGTCGATGCAGGGCATGGCCGCCGCGGCGACGTCGGCGGGAAACTCGACGGACGCGGTGGCCGCGAGCTGCGCGAGGTGGGCGTCGATGTCCGCGTCCGGCACCGAGCGCGCGCGCAGCGCCTCGGCCGCCCAGGCCGCGTGCTGCACGAAGAGCCCGGGGCGCCCGCAGGCGACCGCCTCGGCCAGGTGCGCCAGTCGCTGGGTGACCTCGGTTCGCCAGATGCGGCGCCCGCCGGGGCCGTAGCGCTCCGCGAAGCCCGGATCGGACTCGAACAGCGAGTCAACGACCACGTCGGCCAGCCCGCGCTGGAGCTGGTCGATCGCGGCGGCGTGTGACCGTGACAGGGGGTCCATCGGAAGGGGGTTCGCCCCCCGCCTCCGCCGGATTCAGCCCCGGAACCGGGCCAGCACCATCGAGGTGTTGTGCCCGCCGAAGCCGAACGAGTTGTTGATGGCGAACTCGACCTTCGACTCCTGGGCCGTATTGGCCACGAAGTTCAGGTCGAACCCCTCGTCGGGGTTGTCGAGGTTGATCGTCGGGGGCAGGACGCCCTCCACGAGCGCCTTGACCGTGGCCACCGTCTCGATCGCGCCCGCGCCGCCGAGGGTGTGCCCCGTGACGCTCTTGGTGCTCGACATCGCGAGCTTGTGGGCGTGCGCGCCGAAGAGCGCCTTCACGGCCATGACCTCGGCGCGGTCGCCGAGCGGCGTGCTCGTGCCGTGCGCGTTGATGTAGCCGATCTTCGACGGGTCGAGCTCCGCCTCGCGGAGCGCGTTCTCCATCGCGCGCTTGGCGCCGCGTCCCTCCTCGTCGGGGGCCGCGATGTGGAAGGCGTCGCCGGTGACGCCGTAGCCGATCAGCTCGGCGTAGATCCGCGCGCCGCGCGCCTTCGCGTGCTCGAGCTCCTCGAGCACGACGATGCCCGCGCCCTCGGCGAGGACGAAGCCGTCGCGGTCGCGGTCGAACGGCCGGCTCGCCTTGGTCGGCGCGTCGTTGCGCGTGCTCAGCGCCTTCATGGCCGCGAAGCTGCCGACGCAGAGCGGGGTGACCGCGCCCTCGCTGCCGCCCGCGACCATCGCGTCGACGTCGCCGCGCTGGATCATGTGGAAGGCCGCGCCGATGGCGTGGCTGCCGGTCGCGCAGGCCGTCGCGGTCGCGATGTTCGCGCCCTTGAGGCCGAAGCGGATGCTGACGTTGCCCGCCAGCGCGTTGACCATCAGCTTGGGCACGACGAACGGGCTGACCGTGCGCGGGCCCTTCTCGATGAGCTTGCGGAGCCAGACCTCGATCGTGTCGATGCCGCCGATTCCCGAGCCGATCGCCACGCCGTGGCGGTAGGGGTCGCCCTTCGAGAAGTCGATGCCGCTGTCGGCGACGGCCTCCTCGGCCGCGCACATGCCGAACACGCTGAAGCGGTCCATGCGCGAGATCGACTTCGGGTCGATCCGCTTCTCCGGGTTGAGGTTCTTCACCTCGCCGGCGAAGTTGACGGTCCACTCCGGGGTCGGGGTGAAGCTCGTGATCGGTCCGATGCCGGAGCGGCCCTCGACGAGGGAGTTCCAGAACTCGGGGACCGTGGTGCCGACGTCGGTGACGGCGCCGAGGCCGGTGACGACGACGCGACGGAGGGTGATCGTCCGCATGGCGAGGGTGTTGGTGGGGCTTCCGGGGAAGAAATGCGCTCCGGCCCGCGGGGGGCCGGAGCGCGGGAATTCCTATCGCGTTGACCGGCGGCTCGTGCCGGGGCTCACTTCGTGCCCTTGGCCTGCATCTGGTCGTGGATGAAATCCACGGCGTTGCCGACCGTCAGGATCTTGCTGGTCTGGTCGTCCGGGATCTGGATGTCGAAGCGCTCTTCGAGCTCCATCACCAGTTCGACGAGGTCCAGGCTGTCAGCGTTGAGGTCGCTGGTGAAGTTCGTGTTGCGGTTGATCTTTTCCTTGTCCGCCGAAAGCTTCTCGGCGACGACCGCGATCACCTGCGGCTCGATCTCATCCTTGGTCACGGCTCTCTCCTTTGGGAGGGTTGCAGGCGGCCGGAGGTTTCCGGCCCCTTTGGTGAACGGGGGAATATAGCGGATCCCGGAAAGGTCCGGGGCCGCTCGGCGGCAGTGGGCGGTGACCGGAAAGACCGGCCCTCCCGCCCCGGGAATCACATCGGGAGGCCGCCGTCCACCACCAGGACCTGCCCGGTGATGTAGCCGGCGTCGTCGGCCGCGAGGTAGCTGACGGCCGCGGCGATGTCCTCGGGGACGCCCAGGCGGCCGACGGTGATGTGCTCGGAGACCTTCTTCTTGTCCTCGGGACCCAGGAACGAGGTCATGTCCGTCTCGACGAAGCCGGGGGCGACGACGTTGGCGGTGACGCCCTTGGCGCCGAGCTCCTTGGCGACGCTCTTGGTCAGGCCGATCAGGCCGGCCTTCGCGGCCGAGTAGTTCGCCTGGCCCTTGTTGCCCTCGACGCCGCTGACGCTGCCGATGTTGACCACCCGGCCGAACTTGCCGCGGAGCATCGGGCGGGCGGCGGCCCTGCAGGCGATGAACACCGAGCGCAGGTTGACGTTCAGCACGTCGTCGAAGTCCTGGTCGGACATGCGCATCAGGAGGCCGTCCTTGGTGATGCCGGCGTTGTTCACGAGGATGTCGAGGCGGCCGTGCTTCTCGGCGACCTCCTCGACGAGGCGCTGCACGGCGGCACCGTCGGCGAGGTCGCAGGTCCGGAAGTCGCAGGAGCCGCCGTCGGCCGCGATCTCCGCGGCGAGCGACTTGAGCTGCTCCTCGTTTCGCGCGACGGCGACCACGTGCCGGCCGTCCTTGGCGAGGCGCTTGGCGATGGCGCGGCCGATTCCTCGGCTGGCTCCGGTGACGATGGCGACGCGCTTGTCCATGCGGTGTGCTCCTGTTCGGGTTGGGGGCGAAGTGTAACGGGGCAAAAAGCGCGGAAGGACCTGCGCGATGCAGGTCCTTCCGGGATTGGTCGATCTCGTGCCGCGGTCACTTGCTGCCGGGCCGCGTTCCGGGGCGGTCGATGCCTCCCGGCGGCGGCTTGTTGCGCATCGGCGGGGCGCCGATCGGTCCCTGCTCGGAGCCGCCGTCGGACTCGCCCTCGGCCTTCTCCTGCTCCTGCACGCGAGCAACGGGCTTGAGCACCTCGTCCGGCTCCATCGCGACCTTGCGCTCGGCGGCCGCGGCGGCGAGCCACGCGTCGATCAGGTCCTTGCCGCTGAGCTTCGCCATCACCTCGACGGGCTGGTACGAGCTGGTGAACTCCTGCGAGGTGACCTTCTTGCCCTCGCCCTCGACCTTGTAGGTCCAGAGCTGGCCCTCGACGATGCCGCCGGCGCGGAAGGCGCCGATGACGTAGAGCTTGCCGTCGGCCTTCTTGCAGGCGAGGTCGATGCGGGTGACGGGCTTGCAGGCCTCGGCGAACGCGCCGCTCGACTTCATCGCGTCGAGGATCGCGCCGTCCTCGGCGCTCATCGCCGCGCGGATCGCGTCGGGCTGCGACTTCGCGAAGCCGTCGAAGAACTTGAGGACGGCCACGCGCTCCGGATCGGTCGCGGGGGCCTTGTCCTCGGGCAAGCGGATCTTGTTGCTGATCCCGAGCTCCTTCATGAGCTCGGCGATCGGCGTCACCGACGGCGGCGGCGGGGGCGGCGGCGGCGGGGGCGGCGGCGGCGCGACGGCGACCTGCTCCTCCTCCTCGCCTCCGCAGCCGCCGAGCGGCGCGATGAAGAGCGAGGCGGCGATGCCGGTCAGGGCCGCGGCGCGCGCGAGCGTGCGGAACGCGTCAAGCGGTCGGCTGCGCTGCAGTGTCTCGTTGGGGCTGGTCATGGCTTGTCACCTCGACGGAACGATCGATCCGACGCATGAGTCCCTTGAGGACGGTGTTCGGGGCGAGCTCGTGGAAGGTCACCCCTTCGGAGGCCTTCGTCGCGCCGATCAGGTCCGCGCAGGACTGGCTCCATCGTACCGGGGAGACGATCTGGTCGACGAGCAGCTTCCGCATCTTCGCGGGGTCGTTTCGGTCGTGCCGGACGCCGGTCACGTTGCTCCAGACGTCCACGGCGAGCGGCTTGAGGTCCACGTGCTCGAGCGCCCGGGCCATTCCCTCGGCCGCAGGGGCCATCAGGGGGCTGTGGAACGCGCCGGCGACCGCGAGCTTCGTGGCCCGGAGCCCCATCTTCCCGGCCACCTCGACGGCACGGTCGCAGGCGCCCACGGAGCCCGAGACGACGATCTGCCCGGGGGCGTTGAAGTTCGCGGGGACCAGGACCTCGCCGCCGGCGGCGGCCGCGCAGAGCTCGTTCGCCTGCGCCTCGTCCGCGCCGATCAGGGCGACCATGCCGCCCTTCGAGGCCTCGGCGGCCTGCTGCATGAGCCGGCCGCGGGTTGCGACCAGGCGCAGGCCGTCGGCGAACGAGAAGGCGCCCGCGATGCAGAGCGCGGTGTACTCGCCGAGCGAGAGGCCGTTCGCGGCGGCGGTCACGATGCCGGGGTGGCGATCGACGAGCGCCGCGTGCGAGGCGATGCCGCAGGTGAAGAGCGCGGGCTGGCTCACGTCGGTGCGGTTGAGCTCCTCCTGCGGGCCCGCGAAGCAGAACTCGCTCAGGCGGCGCGCGCCGAGGCTCGTCACCTCGTCGGCGGTGCGGAAGACGCTCGCCGCGGCGGCGCTGGACTCGGCCCATGCCTGGCCCATGCCGACGACCTGCGCGCCCTGTCCGGGGCAGAGGAAGACGAAGCCGCTCTTCATGTCGCGTTCTCCTTCGTGAGTGGTCGGGTCACGTGTTCCAGACGCACGAGGCCCACGTCACGCCCGCGCCGAAGGCGACGAGGACGATGGGCTTCCCGGGTTCGATGCGTCCGGCCTCGTTCAGCTCGTCGAGGCAGATCGGGATGCTCGCCGCGCTGGTGTTCCCGTAGCGGTCGATGTTGACGTAGACGCGCTCCGGCGGGAGCTTCAGCTTCTCGATCGCGCTCTCGATGATGCGCTGGTTCGACTGGTGGCAGATGTAGTGCTGCACGTCGTCGACCTTGAGGCCGGTGCGCTCCAGCGCGTCGTGGATCGCCTCCTGGAAGCGGGTCACGGCGAACTTGTAGATCTCGCGGCCGTGCATGCGCAGGTAGCCGAGGCGGATCGGGTTGGCCGTGTCGTTCTCGGGGACCTCGCGCTCGTTGCGCGGGTGGTAGAGCGTGCGCCACAGCCGGCCGTCGCCGTGCATCGTCTGGTGGACGCAGCCCTTGGTCGGGTCGGGGTCCGCCACGAACACCGCGGCGCCCGCGCCGTCGCCGAAGATGATCGACACGGTGCGGTCGTTCCAGTCGACGAGGCGCGTGAGCACCTCGACGCCGATCACCGCGATCTTCTCGGCGCGGCCGCAGCGGATCATGGTGTCCGCGAGGTTCATGCCGTAGAGGAATCCGCTGCACGCGGCGGCGAGGTCGAACACCGCGGCGTCGTCGGCGCCGACCGCCTCGCTGATCCGCGCCGCGGTCGAGGGGCAGAGCATCTCGCCGCTCACGCTCGCGACGATGATCAGGTCGAGCTCCTCGCCCTTCACGCCCGCGTTGGCGAGCGCCTTCACGAGGGCGTCCCGGCCGAGCGTGAACACGGTCTCGTGGTCGGCGGCCCTGTGGCGCGCCTTGATCCCGGTGCGCTGGACGATCCACTCGTCGCTCGTGTCGACGATCTTCGACAGTTCGTGGTTGGTCAGGACCTGCGCCGGCACGGCGCGGCCGGTGCCTGCGATGCGGACGCCGCGCCCGAAGGCCTGCGTCATGCCTCGACCTGCTCCGCGAGCTTGACGGTGGCCAGGCGCGCAACGATCTTTTCGTTGATCTTCGCCTCGGCGAATGCCTTGCCGCGGAGGATCGCGTTCTTGATCGTGCGGTCCTTGCTGGAGCCGTGGCTGATGAGCGACACGCCGTTGACGCCCAGGAGCGGCGCACCGCCGTACTCGTGGTAGTCGTGCTTGGCGTAGAGGTTCTTGATGACCGACTCGAGGCGCAGCACCAGCTCGGGATCGGTGGCCAGCACCTCGTGCGCGAGCGCCTTGAAGATGCCGCTCGAGAGGCCCTCGGCGAGCTTCAGCATGACGTTGCCGACGACGCCGTCCGTGATCACCACGTCGGCCTCGCCGTTGAACACGCCGCGGCCCTCGACGAAGCCCGTGAAGTTCAGGGTCTCGAAGCGGCGCAGGTGGTCGCGCGCCTCGCGCATCAGGTCGGTGCCCTTCTGTTCCTCGCCGCCGACGTTCATCAGCGCCACGCGGGGGTTCTTCACACCCAGGATCTCGCGCGCGTAGACGTCGCCCATCACGCCGTACTGCGCCAGGTGGCTGGGCTTCGGCTCGATGTTGGCGCCCACGTCGATGAGGACGATCGGGCCGCTGAACGTGGGGACGGTGACGCAGATGCCGGGACGGATCACGCCGGGCAGGCGCCGCATGAAGTATTGGCTCGCCGCGACGCACGCGCCGGTGTTGCCGGCGCTGATCACGACGTCCACGCGGTTCTCCGCGCGGGGCGACGCCATCTGGTTCATCACCACGATGGACGAGTTCTTCTTGGCCTTCATCGCCTCGACGGGCGGCTCGTCCATCCCGATCACTTCCGTGGTCGGGACGATCTCGACGCGCACGTCCTTGAGGTGGCCGCGCTCCGAGAGCGCGTCCTTGATCGTGGACTCGTCGCCCACGAGGACAAGCCGATCCTCGTGCGACAGCAGCGGGATCGCCTGAATGCAGCCCTTGAGGATCTGGTCGGGGGCGTTGTCGCCCCCCATGACATCGACGGCGATGCGCATGGCGGGAGTTGCGCGGCAGTCCGGGGCTTACGCCTCGGGCTGCGCCACCTTCAGCTGCAGGCCGGGACGCACGTAGCCGCAGTCGCGGCACGCGGTGTGCGGGCGCTTGGTGGCGCCGCAGTTCGGGCAGGTGACGGTGTGCGCGGACTTCAGCGCGTGGTGGGCACGACGGCGACGCGTGCGGCCGGGGGACTGGCGGAATGCGGGAAGCATCTTTGGACCTCTGTCGTTGCCTGGCCTTCCGGAGCCCGAGGTGGGCCCGCGAAGGGCAGGGGGGTCAATGGTAACGGAAATCGCCGGGAATGCGCAAGGGTTTGCCGATGGTGTCTCGCACCGATCGTTCGATGGGTCGGCTGTTTCCGGTAATCTTTGGTCTTCCGATGCCGCAGTTCGAACTCTTCACCGACGGAGCATGCTCCGGCAATCCCGGTCCGGGCGGCTGGGGCTTCATCCTTCGTGGCGACGGCATCGCGGGCGAGCGGCTCGAGTCCGGCGGGGAGCCTGCGACGACGAACAACCGCATGGAGCTGACGGCGGTGATCCGTGGCCTCGACTGCGTGCCGGACGGCGCGTCGGTGACGGTGACCACCGACAGCGAGTACTGCGTGAAGGGCCTCACCGAGTGGATGGACGGCTGGAAGCGCCGCGGTTGGCGCAAGTCGGACAAGAGCCCGGTGATGAACCGCGAGCTCTGGGAGTTGCTCGACGCGCACCGCAGCCGCGTCACGATCCGGGCCAAGTGGATTCGCGGCCACAACCAGCATCCCGAGAACGAGCGCTGCGACCGGCTGGCGGTCGCTGCGATCGACGAGGTCCGCCGCTCGGGGCGAGGCAGCGGCACGCGTGGCGCATAACTGTCGGTGACCCGCGGGGTTGCTGCTCGCGGTGTGCGCGAGCGGCTTGCGGGAGAACGCCGCCTCCGCTATCGTTGTCCCTTCCCCCAAACGGAACCAAAGTCAGAACATGCCCACGATCAATCAGCTCGTTCGCAAGCCCCGCCGCTCCCCGGACGCGAAGTCGAAGGTCAAGGACCTCGCCGCGTGCCCGCAGAAGCGCGGCGTGTGCCTCCAGGTGAAGACCGTCACCCCGAAGAAGCCGAACTCGGCGCTCCGTAAGGTGGCCCGCGTCCGCCTCTCGAACGGCAAGGAAGTCACCGCGTACATCGGCGGCGAGGGCCACAACCTGCAGGAGCACTCGATCGTGCTCGTGCGCGGCGGCCGCGTCCGTGACCTGCCG
>JAIYBS010000016.1 GCA_027488415.1 Planctomycetaceae bacterium
CGGCCGCGAACGCGAGCGGCAGCGCCGCCGCGCGTGCGCAGGCGATCGCGATCGCCGCCGAGCTCGCCTCGAGCGCGAGCCAGGCCGCCGCGATGGAGCAGACCGCGTCCACCAACGCGGGCCGGCTGTTCGGCCGGAGCGTCTCGCAGTACGTCGGACGCGCGCAGTCCGCGGCGAACGCCGCCGAGGCGCAGGCAATCCTCGCCAACGGCGCGGCGAATCGGGCCGAGGCGAGCGCCTCGACCGCGGCCTCGCTGGTGAACGCCGGGCGCGGCGGGTCGGCCGCGAACTGACGTCGCATGGCCCGCGGCTACACTCGGCCGCGTGAAGTCCTCGAACCGCGTCGTGCTCCTCGCCGGCCTCGCCGCGACCGCGGCGGTCCTCCTGCTCGGCATGGCCGGGATCCTCGACGGCGTCGAGTGGTGGGCCCAGGACAGGCGCTTCCTCAACGCGCGCCGGACCGCGGAGCCGATGGGCGACCGCGTCTGCCTCGTCGCGATCGACGACCGAGCGCTCGACACCATCGGCCGCTGGCCGTGGTCCCGCGAGCTCGTGGCGACTGCGCTCGACGAGATCGCGCGCGCGGGGGCGAAGTCGGTCGCGACCGACGTGCTGTTCACCGACTCGCAGGCGCCCGGCCCCGACGCGGCGCTCGCGGACGCGATCGCCCGCACTCCCACGGTGCTGGCCGTGAACATGGACGAGGGGCGGCTCGACCCGGAGCTCTGGAAGTCCGCCGAGGGCCGCACGTGGCTCGACGCGCTGGTTCGGGCGGGCGCGCACGACATCACCCGTGAGCCGGCCGCCCTCGCCGACGAGGCCGGGCTGACCGGCGTGCGGCGGACGCGGTTCCTCGAGCGTTCGTCGCAGTTCAAGAAGCACATCGCCTGGCAGAGCCTGGTCCGCATGCGCAGCGACGGGCGCGCGCCCGCGGACGGTGCGGCGTTCCGCCTCGCGCTGACCGGGGGCGACGCGTCGCTCGACCGGTTTCCCGAGCGGCTCCTCCTCGACGAGGCGTTCGAGCGCGACCGGTCGTTCGCGTCGGTCGCGCGGTTCATGGCGCCGGGCACCGGCGAGGGCTCCGCGCTCGATGCGCCGCCGCTCGCGCTCTTTGCCGAGCGCGCCGCCGGCGTCGGCTTCGTGAACTCGAGGCCCGACTGGGACGGCGAGCATCGCCGCGTGCCCCCGTTCTGGGCGACGCCGTACGGCGCGCTCCCGCAGTTCGGGCTTGCGGCAGGGCTGCTGCAGCTGGGGATCGCCCCGCGCGACGTCAAGGTGGAGGGCGGCGCGCTGGTCTTCCCGGACGGCCGGCGGATGCCTCTCGAAGGCCGCGACATCCGGGTCGACTGGCCGACCTCGGTCTTCGAGAGCGACCCGCAGCGGCTTCGAGGGGACGGCGAGACCGGCGTCGTCGCGATCGGCGCGCTCGTCGATCTCGGGCGGCAGCGGACCGTGCTCGCCGACCAGGAGCGCCGCTACCGGGACCTGCTCTCGGACATCGCCGCGCTCCAGGGGCTCACGCCGGAGGCGGCGGCCAAGGTACCGGTCGATGAGCCGACCCGGGCCGCCATCAAGGAGCAGGGCGAGTTCCTCGCCGGAAGCCTCGATGCGCAGGGAACCGACGACCTGAAGGACGCCACCGACGAGGAGCGGCGGACGGTGGGGCTCTACCGCGAGTGGTGGCGTCTCGACCGCGAGCTGCCCGCGGCCCGCGCGCGTCTCGATGCGGCGGCGCAGTACGTTCGCGAGCGGCTCGAGGGGCGGCTCGTGTTCGTGGGCTGGATCGCCACCGGCGCGATGGCGGACATGATCAACACCGTGTTCGGGCCCCGCACGCCCGGCGTGTACGTCCATGCGGCCGTCGCGGACATGGTGATCGGCTGGCACTCCGTCGCCGTGTGGCCGCCGTGGACCGCGTACCCGGTCGGCGCGGCACTCGGTGCGATGTGCGCGTTTGTCGCGTGGCGGCGCGGGGCGGGCGCGAGCGCCGCGATCGGGCTCGCCATGTGCTGCGCGTGGCTGCTGGTTGCCGGGATGGCCTTCTCCGCGACGGACACGCTGGTGCCGGTCGCGATCCCCGTCCTCGGCGCACTCGCGGCGCAGGCGGTCGGGATCTCGACGGCCGCGGTCGTGAACCAGCGCGAGAAGGCGCGCATCACTCGGCAGTTCCGCGCGCGCGTGAGTCCGCAGCTCGTCGACCTGCTGGCGTCCGACCCGAACGCGCTCTCGATGCGCGGGGAGCAGCGCGAGGCGACGATCCTGTTCGGCGACCTCGCGGGCTTCACGACGATCAGCGAGAAGCTCGGCTCGGAGGCGGTGGTCGCGACGCTGAACCTCTACATGTCCGCGATGGCGACGGAGCTCACGAACCGCCGCGCGTACGTGAACAAGTTCCTCGGCGACGGCCTGCTCGCGTTCTGGAGCGCCTTCGGAAAGGAGCCCGAGCAGGGGCAGCTCGCCGCGGAGGCGTGCCGCGCCTGCCAGCGCGTCGTCACGGAGATCGGCATGCGCCCGGACCGCGCGGACCTGCCGAAGGTCTCGCTGCGCCTCGGCGTCGCGACGGGCGTCGTCACGATCGGCGACTGCGGCGCGCCCCCGGACCTGAACGACTACACGGTCATCGGCGACAGCGCGAACCTCGCCGCGCGGCTCGAGAGCGCGAACAAGCAGTTCGGCACGGCGATCCTCTTCGACGGCCGGACGCGCGAGCTCATTCGCGATGCCGGCGGGCTTCCGATCGTGCCGCTCGGGAAGGTGGTCGTCGTCGGGCAGAGCGTCCCGATCGACCTCTTCACGATGCTCGTGGAGGACCCGGCGGAGGGCTGGATCGAGAGCATGGGCCGGGCGGTCGATGCCTTTGCCCGCGCGGACTTCCCCGCGTGCGGCGCGGCATGGGACGCGCACGAGGCGCGCTTCGGCGCGACCAAGATCTCGGCGCCGTTCCGCGAGGCGATGGCCGACGAGGACGACCGGCGCGACGGCGTGCTGCGCCTGCGGGCGAAGTGACGCGCCCGGCACGGAAACCCGGGCACCTTTACCTGGAACGGGTTTCGCGGCGGATCACGAGGCCGGTCTGGTCGTCCTCGAGCGGCGCGTGGCCGCTGAAGGCATGGACGGCGGACTTGATCGCGTCGAGGATCTCGCGGCTCGAGCGGTCGCGGTTCGCGCGGACGATCTCCTTCACGCGCTCCTCCTCGAAGCGGTCGCGGTTCGCGTCGGGCGCCTCGTAGAAGCCGTCGGTGATCGCGACGAGGATGTCGCCGGGCTCGAGCGCGAAGCGCTGGCTGTCCTCGTCGGCGTAGGGCAGGGCGAACACGCCGAGCGGGGGCACGTCCGCGCCGTGCACGAGGAAGTCGTCGGTGGCGCGGCGGTACGTGAGAATCGGGCCCTGGCCGGCCGAGACGGTGTGCACCGCGCCCGTGCGGCAGTCGAGCCGCGCGATCCAGGCCGTCACGAACCTGCCGTCGGGGAGGTCCTCGGAGAGCTGCGCGTTGACCTCCTCCGCGATCTTCACGATCGGCTGCCTGAGGCGCAGCCCGAGGCGGAGCATCCCGCGCATCTGCACGCTCGAGAGCGCGCTCGCCACGCCGTGCCCGGTCGCGTCGGCGATGGTCAGGATGTACTCCTCGGGCTCGGCACCGGCGGTCGCGATCGACCCGTCGACGAGCGGGATCACGTCGTAGGCGTCGCCGCCGCAGAACTCCGCGGGCTGGCTCTCGCCCGCGATGTCCCATCCCGGCGCCTGCGGGATCTCGCCGGGGAAGGTCCCTGCCTGGATGTCCTTGGCGACGTCCATCTCGCGCTCGAGGCGCTCGCGCTCGATGCGGTCCTCGATGAGTCGACCGCGCTTCATCGCCACCGCCGCGTTCGCGGCGAGGCCCGAGGCCAGCCGCTCGTCGGCCGCGTCGAAGGCCCCCTCGCGACGGTTCAGCACCTGCGCGACGCCGACGAGTTGGCCGTCGTGGTCGAGGAGCGGGATCGCGAGGATCGTGCGCGTGCGGTAGCCCGTCCGCTGGTCGACGGCGCGGTTGAAGCGGGCATCCTCGTACGCGTCGGGGATGTTGACGATCTGCCTCGAGGTCGCCGCCGCGCCGGCGATGCCCGCGGCGCGGGGAATGCGGATCACCTTGGGAGCGTCGCCGGCGCCGCCGATGCCGTGCGCGACCTGCGTGAACAGCTCGTCGGTCTTCGCGTCGTACTCGAACACCGTGGCGCGGTCCGCGTCGAGGAGGTCGCGCAGCGCGTCGATGACGAGCGAGAGGATCGACGGCAGGTCGCCCGTCTCCGCGAGCCTGCGGGACAGCTCGAGGAGCTTGTCGGTCCGACGGGCCTCGTCCGGGGCTGCCGCCACGCTCAGCCCTTCGGTCCCGCCGGCGCCGCGGCGCCCTCGCCGCCCTTCGCCTGCGGGTAGATCAGCACGCGGTCGTGCGCGAGGAGCAGCAGGTCGTCGAGCCCGTCGCCGGTGACGTCCGCGATCTCGCCCATGCTCGGCTCGAACTCCTGGCGCTCGCCGCCGGTGAACATCCGCGTCTCGAACACCTTGAAGCTGAGGACGGGCACCACGCGCTCGGCCTGGCTGAAGGTGAGGATGTCCGCCATCTGCTCGCCGCCGTCGAGCACCACGACGTCGGTGTAGCCGTCGCCGTTGAGGTCGCCGACGACGAGCTCGTGCGGCACCTGCCGCGGGTCGTCGCTGGACCAGGTGCCGACCGGCTCGAGCACGATGCGCTCGCCGGAGAGGCGGACCAGCGCGAAGCTGTCGTCGCCCACGGCGAGCAGGCCGTCATTGCCGTCGCCCGCGAACTTGCCGGCGGCGAGCTGCGTGAACTTGAAGCCCGGTATCTCGATGACCTCCGTCTGCCCCCACTTGCCGTCGTCGGCCTTCGCGAAGGCGATCGCGCGCGCGCCCTCGCGGTCCCCGGCGACGATGCGGTCGCCGAGCCGAGCCAGCGTGACGAGCTTCGCGTCCGGGTTCTTGGCGTTCATCTGCGCGACGACCTGCCAGCCCGGGCTCGCGCCGCCGGCGGGCTTCGGCTCGTAGCGCAGCGCGCGGACGAAGTTGCGGTCCGCCACGAGCAGCTCGGACTTGCCGTTGCCGTCGAGGTCGGCGACGAGGGTGTTGTCGCCCGTGGCCGCCTGCACGAGCCCGAACTGGCCCATGTCCTTCGACTCGAGCACCTTGAACGCGACGGCGTCCTGCTTCGGCGTGTCCTTCGCGGCGCCGTTGGCGCCCGCGTCGGCGGGGGCCGGCTCCGCCGCGACCTTGCCCTCCGACCGGAGCATGATCATCGGCTTCTCCGGGGTGAAGACGAGCAGGTCCGTGAAGCCGTCCTGGTCGGCGTCCACCGCGGTGACCGCGTTCGGCGACCGGCTCAGCGGCCCGAGGTTGACGGTCACGCGCTTGCCCGGCTCCGCGTCCACGTCCACCGGCACCAGCTCGACCACGAAGTTCTTGCCGTCCTTCGCGACGACCGCGAGGTGGCGCTCGCCGCCGAGGTCGACGAGGTTGATCGCGACCGGGGTGCGGCCGGCGCCGAGCTGGACCGCCTGCGGGAACCCGACCGAGCCGTCCTTCGAGGAGACGCTGCGGCCGACGACGCCCTCCTTCTCGGAGAGCGCGAAGACGATCGCGCCGTCCTTGGTCGGCGCCACCGCCACCGAATCGAGGTCGGCGAACGACGGGCTCGCGATCGGCGCGCCCAGTCCCTTCGCCTTCTCCTGCCGGTAGGTCATCAGCGAGTTCGCGAGGGTGTTGGTCGCGACGACGTCTGCCATGCCGTCGGCGTCGACGTCCGCGACGACCGTGCGCCGCTTGCGGTTCTGCGGATCCTCGAAGCTCCAGGTCACGAGGCTCGAGTCGCGCGTGCCCGCGCCCTCGATGCGGCTGCGCCCGACGCGGTGGAAGGCCACGCGCTTGGTCGGCCGCTCGACCGTCGCGATGAGCGCCGCCTTCTGGCCGGGCAGCCGGACGGCGGAGACCTCGCGGACCGGCGGCATCTCGAAGCGGACCTGCGGACCGACGAACAGGCGCTCGCCCTGGCGCTCGGTGAACCACGCGCGCACCGGGGCGGCGTCCTCGGGAACGACGCCGAGGATGTCGATCGTGCCGTTGCCGTCGAAGTCCTCGAGGATCGTCGCGACGACGCGCGCTCCTCCCGCGCCGAGCTCGGTCGGCGCGCCGAGCGTGTCGCCGTCGAGCGGCCAGACGGAGACCTTGCCGTCGACGATGCTCACGAGCTCCTTGCCCGGTCCGCCGAGCACGTTGGCGACCGCGAGCGAGTCGCGGTTCGAGCCGAGGTTCCGCACCGTCTGCTTGCGGGCGATCTTGAACGTGCCGGGCTCGACCTGGCGGACGAACACCACGCCCGGCGGGCTGTTGCCGGCGTAGACGAGGTCCACGAGGCCGTCGGCGTCCCAGTCCGTGGCCACCACCGCCTCGACGCCTCGGTCCACCGTCACGCTGTCGCGGCGGTAGCGCCAGTGCTCCGGGAACTCGTTGACGCCGCGGACCGGCGCCGCCTCGTCGGTGGGCTTCGCGCCCTTCTTCTGGAAGTCGATGTCGATCCGGTTCTTGAAGTTGTCGACCACGACCAGGTCCTCGAGCCCGTCGCCGTTCATGTCGGCGACGATGAACGGGCCGGCCTTCGGGTCGACCCGAAGCACCTCGAGGGGAAGGAACCCGTAGTGGCGCGCCATATCGTCGGCCGCGAGCCCGGCGAGGGCGACGGCGGCGAAGGCGGTTCCGGCGAGGACGGTCGGACGGCGGAGGTGTTCGGGTCGGGGCATGGTTCGGCAGCGCGGCCGGAATGGCCCCGCGGCGCGTATGGTACGGTGATCCAGAGAGGTCCCGCGATGAACAGAACGACCGTGATCGCCGCCGCTTCCGCCCTCGCCGCCGTGCTCTCCGCTCCCGCGTCCGCGGACGTGGTGAAGCTCCGCTCGGGCGCGTCGATCGACGGCCGCATCCTCAAGCAGACCGACCGCGCCGTGTGGGTCGACATCGGGGCGGACGTCCTGCAGGTCGACATGGAGCAGGTCGACTCGATAGACCGCGCCGGCGCGGAGGCCGCGCTGCGCCCCGACGCCTCGCAGATGTTCTCGACGGCGAAGGACCTGCCGACGCTGCCGCCCAAGGAGCTCGCGAAGGGCCTCGGACCCGCGGTCATCAAGGTGAGCACGCCCGGCGGCCTCGGCTCCGGCGTGATCATCAGCCCCGACGGCTTCGCGATCACGAACGCGCACGTGATCCAGGGCGAGCGCTCGCTGCGCGCGACCATCTGGGTGAAGCAGCCCGACGGGAGCCTGAAGCGGACGGACATCGACGACGTCGAGATCGAGGCCGTGAACAACGCGCTCGACCTGGCGCTGATCAAGCTGAAGAGCCCGGACGGCAAGCCGTTCCCCGTCGCCCCGGTCGAGGCCGAGGACGCGATCGAGGCCGGGCAGCGCGTCTTCGCGATCGGCAACCCGCTCGGACTCGAGCGCACGCTGACCGAGGGCGTCGTCAGCGTCCCCGCGATGCAGCTCGACGGTCGCACCTACATCCAGACCGACACGCCGATCAACCCCGGCAACTCGGGCGGCCCGCTCTTCAACATGCGCGGCGAGGTGGTCGGCATCACCAACATGAAGATCACGCTCGGCGAGAACGTGGGCTTCGCGATCCCGGCCCGGTACGTGAAGGACTTCGTCCGCCACCGCGAGGCGTTCGCCTTCGACAAGAACAACCCGAACTCCGGACACTTCTATCACCCGGCCCCGCCGCGCCCGCTTCCCGGGGCCCCGAGCGGCCTCGACGACGGTTCCTCGCGTCCCGGGTCCGACACGCCGAACAAGTGAGCAGCACCCCCATGAATCCGCTCCGCATCGCCGCCGGCTCCGTCCTCGCGCTCCTCGTCTCGGGTCCGGCGCTCGGCGCCGACCGCCCCGCGCCGATCCGCTCCATCGCCCCCGACACGTCGTACGTCGTCGTCTCCGCGGACGACTTCGCGAAGACGGTCGAGCGCTGGCGCGCGACGGGCCTCCAGTCGTTCCTCAAGTCGCCGCAGATGGCGAAGATCGTCGGCGACGACGGCGGCGCGCAGGACGCGATGGACGAGCGGATGAAGGAGCTCGGCGTGCCGGAGGGGAGCCTCGACTGGCCGGCGGCGTTCGGCGTCGCGCTCTACACGGTGCACGACGAGGAGCTCGACGTCGAGCAGTCGCACGCGCTCGCCTACGGCGACTGGGGCGCGAAGGCCGACGGGATGGCCAAGGTGTTCGATGCCTACCTCGCCGAGGCCGTGAAGAAGGACGGCCTCAAGGTCGAGAAGGAGACGGTCGCCGGCCGCGAGGTGCAGGTGATCACGCTGCGCAACGCCGAGGACGTCGAGAAGGCGAACGGCCGGGCCGGCGCGATGGGGGTCGAGATGGACATGACCTTCGCGACCAACTCCGAGAAGCTCTGGTACTGCCGCGACGGGTCGCGATTCCTCGTGGCGACCGAGATCGGCGGGCTCGAGGACGGGCTCGAGGCCCTCGACGGCAAGCGCCAGGCGAAGCTCCCGGAGCAGGCCGACTTCCGCGGCGCGATGGACCAGATCGGCGAGCAGGACATCTCGTTCGCGATCCTCACCGGCCCCCTGCAGAAGTCGATCGCGGGCGAGGGCGCGGGCATGCTCGCGCTGCTGCAGCCCGTCCTGCAGCCGCTCTTCGGCGACGTGCAGGCATGGACCGTCGGCATCTCGCTCGACACGCCGCGCGGCCAGGCCGAGATGACCGCGGGCATCTTCGTCCCGGGCGAGAAGGTCGGGCTCTGGTCGCTCCTCGGCACCGAGACCGCGATCGAGGCGCCGCCGCCGATGATCGGCCCCGACGCGATCGGCTTCGGCCGCGTCAACGTCCGGTTCAAGGACCTCATGCCGCTCATCAACACGGTGATCGCCAACCTCCCGGAGGAGCAGGCCGCGGAGGTCGACGCGTTCCTCGTGAACTTCGGGCCGGTGCTGACGAAGGGCTTCGAGGCCCTCGGTCCGGGCGTCTGGACCTACGAGACGGTCCGGCAGCCCGTGACGCCGGAGAGCCGCGTCACCGGCACGATCGTCACGTGCACGAATCCCAAGGCGGTCGTCCCGATGATCACGCAGTTCGGCGGCACCATGGGGCTCGAGCCGCGCGACTTCGACGGCAACACGATCTTCTCGGCGGACTTCCTGCCGGTCGCGATCGGCGTCTCCAACGGCTACCTCGCGTCCGGCGACTCCAAGCTCGTCGAGCAGGCAATGCGCGCCGTCGGCCAGAAGGACCTGCCGAGCATCACCGAGAATGCCACCTACAAGGCGGCGCTCGCGGCCGCGGGCCAGGAGCCGGTCGTGTCCTGGGGCTACGTCGACCCGGCCGCGCGGTGGGGTTTCGAGCGCGAGCTCCTCGCGCAGTTCGGCGAGGACGACTCGAAGCTCGACAACCAGGTCGGCCGCGCCGACGACTCGAAGATGGCGAAGCGGCTCGGCTACAAGCTCCCCGCCAACACGAACGAGGTGCTGAAGACCATCGACGCGGAGACGGTCGCGAAGTACATGGGCCCGGTCGTGTGGACCATGCGCGGCGGGTCGAAGGGGTTCGTCACCCGCGCCTCGCTCCTGCGCCCTGCGACCAAGTAAGTGTCGGGCGCAGGGACCGGCAGCCCTCGGACGCGCTGGCTCGCGATCGCCGCGATCCTCTGTGCGTGCCTCGTCGCGTACCTGCCGGCGCTCGACGCCGGCTGGATCTGGGACGACGATTCCTACGTGCTCGAGAACCCGGCGGTCCGCACCGCGGACGGGTTCGTCGACGCGTGGATCCCGGGGCGCACGCCGCAGTGGTACCCGATGGTGTTCGTCAGCCTGTGGGCGCAGCACGCGGTGCACGGCATCGAGCCCTTCGGCTACCACCTGGTGAACCTGCTCCTGCACCTCATTTCGACGGTGATGGTCTGGCGCCTGCTCGCGGCGCTCCGCGTGCCGGGCGCCGCGGCGGCGGCGGCGCTCTTCGCGCTGCACCCGCTGCAGGTGGAGTCGGTGGCGTGGGTCACGGAGCGGAAGAACGTCCTCTCGATGGCCTTCTCGCTCGCGGCGATGCTCGCGTGGGTCCGCTTCCTGCGCGCCGAGCCCGGCAGCGGCGCGCGCGCGCGGTGGTGGGGCGCCGCGATGCTGCTCTTCGTGCTGGCGCTCCTCGCAAAGACCACGGCCGTCGCGGTCCCCGTGGCGATGGCGGCCGTCGCATGGTGGGGGCGCGGTCGGGGCGGCGATGACGCGGGGAAGGGCGCGCCCGCCGCGCGCGTCCCCGTGGCCGCGGTGCTTCCGTTCTTCGTGGTCGGCGCGGGCATGGGCGCCGTGACCGCGTGGCTCGAGGCGACGCACGTGGGTGCGCGCGGCGCGGAGTTCGTCCGCGGGCCGATGGAGCGGATTCTGCACGCCGCGCAGGCGTGGTGGGCGTACCTCGCCATGTGGACATGGCCCGCCGACCTCGTCTTCGTGCACCCGCCGTTTGCGGGCGGCGAATGGCGGGCGTGGACGGCGCTCGGCGCCGGCTGCGCGGTGGCGGTCGCCGCGGTCCTCGCTGCCCGACGCGGGCACCGGTGGGCGATGGTCGCGTTCCTCACGTACTCGGCCGGCGTGTTCCCGGCGCTCGGGTTCGTCAACCTCTATCCGCTGCGGTACGCGCCGGTCGCCGACCACTTCGCGTACGTGGCGACCGTCACGCTCGCCGCGTGCTCCGGTGCGGCGCTCGCCGACGCATGGCGCCGGCTCGTGGCGCGCGGCATCCGGCCGGCGCTCGCGGCGGCGCCGCTCGTCGTCGTGTGCGCGGCGCTCGGTGCGCTCACCTGGGGGCAGGCGTCCACCTACCGCGACGAGGAGACCCTCTGGCGCGCGACGCTCGAGCGCAACCCGCGCGCGTGGCTCGCCGCGAACAACATGGTCAGCATCCTCCTCCGCCGGGTCGAGGCCGCGACCGACGCGGGCGATGCCGCCGCTCGCGATGCCGCGCTCGCGGAGGCGTCGGCGCTGTCCGAGTCGGCCGCTGACCTCGCGGGAGGCATCGACATGCCGGTCCTGAGCAACCTGAGCGAGGTTCGTCGGCTGCAGGGCCGCCTGCCCGAGTCGCTCGCCGCCCTCGACGCCGCGATCGGCGTCCAACCGTCGGCGCCCGGACCGCACTGGCAGCGCGGTCGGGTGCTCGAGCTCCTCGGACGGTTCGCAGACGCGGGGCCCGAGTATGCGGCCGCGGTGAACCTGTCGCCGCGGCAGCCCGTCTATCTCCGCGAGCAGGTTCGTTGGCTCACCAAGGCCGGGCGGATCCCGGAGGCGCGTGCCGTCGCCGAGCGGATCGCCGCGCTGGACCCGGGCGATCCCGAGGCCGCCGCGAACCTCGGGGCGCTCGCGCTCGAGCAGGGCGACGTGACGGCCGCGCGCCGGATCCTGCGCGCGGCGCTCGCCAACGCCGAGGGCGAGATCGCGCCGATCGTCGCGACGCGCACGGTCATGGCGCTCCTGCAGCCGCCGCTTGACCCAGTGTCGACCGCGGACGCCGCCGAGATCGCCGGGCGGCTCGTCCGGCTCACCGAGGGCCGCGATCCGGTCGCGATTGTGCTGCTCGCGCGCGCGCAGGCCGCGGGCGGCGCGTTCGATGCGGCACGCGCGAACCTGCGCCGTGCGGACGACCTGCTCGCCGGCGCGCCCGCGGAGGTCCGCGAGGCGCTCGCGCCGGAACGCGCGGCCGTCGAGGCGCTGCTCGCCGCACCTTCGGCCGGTGACGCGCCCGCACGCTGACGGTCAGTGGCCGGAATCGAGCACGTCCCGGGCGCGCGACTCGACGAACTGCTCCGCGTACAGGTCGTGGTAGCGGCCGCGCGCTCGCATCAGCTCGGCGTGGGTCCCGCTCTCGACGATCCGTCCGCCGTCGACGAGCACGATGCGGGTGGCGCGTCGGATCGTGCTGAGCCGGTGGGCGATCACGAACGAGATTCGCTGCTCGAGCACGCGGTCGATCGCCCGCTGGATCGCGCGCTCGGTCTCGCTGTCGACGCTCGAGGTCGCCTCGTCGAGGACGAAGACGTCGGGGTCCTTCAGGAATGCGCGCGCGAGCGACACGAGCTGCCGCTGCCCGAGGCTGAGGCGCTCGCCGGCCTCGCCCACGACGAAGTCCCACCCGCCCTCGAGGCGGTCGATGAACGCGTCGGCGCCGACGCTCCGCGCGGCGGCGCGGACCTCGTCGTCGGTCGCGTCCAGGCGTCCCCAGCGGATGTTCTCCATCACCGACACGTTCCGCAGCCACGGCGACTGCTGCACCACGCCGAACCGGCCCTGGTGCCACGCGAGCGGACGATCGCGCATGTCGGTGCCGTCGAGCAGGATGCGGCCGCCGGTCGGTTCGTAGAAGCGGGCCGCGAGGTTGACCACCGTCGACTTGCCGGCCCCGGTCGGGCCGACGAGCGCGATCGTCTCCCCGGCGCGCACCTCGAGCGAGAAGTCGAGGAGCACCGGCTCGCCCGGGACGTACTCGAAGGTGACGCGCTCGAAGGCGATGCGCGTGATCCGCCCGGTCCCGCCGTCCGGAGCCTGGCCCGGCCCGGGGCGCGCC
>JAIYBS010000313.1 GCA_027488415.1 Planctomycetaceae bacterium
ACCTCGTGCGCGGGACGGTCGAGGCGCTGGATCACGCGGCGGCGGTCCGCGAGCTGCGCCGGCAGGGTCTCGCGATCCTCTCGGTCGAGCTCGGCGACCTGCAGGCAGCCGTGGGCGAGGAGAGCGATCCGCAGCGCCGGCGCCGGCGCCTCGCCAAGGCGATGTCGAAGGACGACGTCGTCGCGTTCTGCCAGCAGCTCTCGGTGATGCTCCGCACCGGCGTCCCGCTCGCGGAGTCGCTCGACACGTTCGCCGCGCAGGCCTCGAAGAAGGACGTGCGCGATTTCGTGACGCTGATCAAGGACGACGTCTGCGAGGGCGAGGACTTCAGCGCCGTGCTCGCGCGCTACCCCGAGACGTTCCCGACCATCCTCGTCTCGCTGATGCGGGCCGCCGAGGCTTCGGGCAAGCTCGACGAGATGCTCGCGCGCGTCGCCAAGGACCTCGCGAAGAGCAGGAAGACCGCCAAGCAGATCAAGGGCGCGATGATGTACCCGGCGATCATGCTCGTCGTCGCCGTGCTCGCGGTGGCGGTGATCATGGTCTTCGTGCTGCCGAAGTTCGGTCCGCTGTTCCGTGCGCAGGGCGACCGGCTTCCGACCCCGACGAAGGCGCTCGTATGGCTGAGCGGCTTCCTCCGGACGGGCTGGACGATCTACGTGCCGGTGCTGCTCGCGCTCGCGGGCGCGTTCTGGTGGTGGTCGCGCTCGACCGCCGGGCGCATCATGATCGACACCATGAAGCTGCGCACCCCCGTGCTCGGCCACATGTTCCGCTGCCTCTACCTGGTGCGGTTCTCGAGCACGATGGCGACGCTGCTGGCCGCGGGCGTCTCGCTCGTCGACGTGGTGCGGATCTGCAAGGACGTCACCGGCAACGTGCACTACACCAGGCTGTGGGTCCTGCTCGAGGAGCGGATCTCGAAGGGCCAGGAAATCGCGCCCACCTTCCGCGAGTTCGACTTCGTGCCGAGGAACGTCGTCGCGATGATCGCGAGCGGCGAGAAGTCCGGCCGTCTTCCGGAGGTCCTCGAGCACGCCGCGCACGCGGCCGAGGAGGACCTCGACATCGCCGTGAAGAGCACCACCAGCCTCGTCGAGCCGATCATGATCGTCGGCATGGGCGCGGTGGTCGGCGGGATCGCCTCCGCGATGCTGCTGCCGATCTTCAACATGTCGAAGAACATGCGCCCGGGCTGAGGCGCGCCCGCGGGTCAGCGAACGCGGACACGGATCGGGGAGTTCGCGTCCTCGGGCGACACGGCCATCTCCGCGGTTCCCGTCGACTCGCGCGTCCCGTGCTCGATGCGCATCGGCCTGCCCGACGCGTCGGCCGCCTGCAGCGACAGCGACGCCGGGCTCCATCCCGTGGCGGTGCGCGCGAACGGCACCTCCACGAAGTTCCTTCCCGCATTGAGCCGCAGCTTCATCGGGGCGACGAGCTGCACCGTGGCGCCGCGCGGTGGATTCCCGAGGTCGATGGTCACGATCCGCGGCATCGCGTCGACGGGGGCCGAGGGGTCGAGGTTGACGGCGATGGTCCCCGAGGACGCGCCGGCGGGCTTCCACGGCATGCGTGCGGGCTTCCATCCGTCGAGCGAGAGCTCGATCCGGCGTTCCGCGCCCGAGGCCGGCAGGAGCACCACCGCGGGCGTGCGGCCCCGCTCCTCGCCGTCGACGCGGATCGTCGCGCCCGGGGGCGCGCTGAGGATGCGGAGCTCGTCGACGGCGGCGGCCGGTGCGGGCGGCGGCGCGCTGCCCGCACCGGCACTCGGCTCGGACGGCTGCGACGCCGCCCCGCCGGCGAGCGCCTTCGCCCGCGCGAGAAGCGCGCGCACGTCGACGAGCCCGAAGCCGACCGCGACGGCCCCGGCGACGAGCAGCACGAGGAGCGAGATCCAGAGCCAGCCGAGACCGCCGCGCCGGGAGGCGACCGCCGCCGCGGGACGGTCGCCGACGCGCACCGCGCCGCCGGCGCCGAACATCACCTGCGTCCGCTCGTTGTTCCCCGCGGGCACCGGCTCGCGCACCGGCGCTGCCTGGAAGGTCGTCGTCGAGGACTCGCTCAGCCATCCGCGCAGGCGCAGCGCGAGCGCCTTCGCGTCATCCGGCCGTCGCGACTTCTCGCGCGCGATGCCGTCCATCACGATCGCCGCGAGCCGGTCGTCGAGCCGCGGGTTGCACTCGCGGACGTCCGCGGCATCCGTCTCGCAGACCGCGCGCGCCGCCTCGTGCACGGGGAGCCCGCGCAGGTCGTGCGGCTGCACGCCGGTGAGCAGCTCGTAGAGCACCGCGCACAGCGCGTACACGTCCGTGCGCGCGTCGATCCCGCGCGGGTCGGCGAGGAACTGCTCCGGGCTCATGTACTGCATCGTGCCGACGATCTGGCCGGTCTCGGTGCGCACCGTCGCCGCGGCCGGGTCGACGGTGATCGCGCGCGCGACGCCGAAGTCGATCACCTTCACGCGACCGTGCCGGTCGACGAGGATGTTCGGTGGCTTGATGTCGCGGTGGACGTAGCCCTCGCGGTGCGCGTAGCCGACGGCATCGCACGCCTGCAGGAAGGCCTCGACCGTCTCGCGCGTACCGAGCCGCTCGCGGAAGACGTGATCGGAGAGGTTCTTCGTGCCGTCCACGTACTCCATCACGATGTACGGGACGTCGACGTCGGCATCCTGCTCGATGCCGGTGCGCAGCACGCCCGCGATGCCCGGGTGGCGCAGCTTCTCGAGGAGGCGGCCCTCGCGGTCGAAGCGCTTGCGCACCGCCTCGTCGCGCTGGGTGCGCAGCAGCACCTTCAGCGCGACGCGCGTGCCGCTCGCGACGTCGTTGCCCACGTACACGCGCCCCATGCCGCCCGAGCCGACGATGCGCTGCACCTCGACGCCGCCGAACGTGCGGCCGAGCAGCGGATCGAGCGCGTCGGCGGGCCTGCGCGGCGAAGCGTCCGCCTCCGGCGCGGGCAGCGAGACGTCCGGCGCGGGCCCGGTGGGCGCGCGATCGAGACGGATCGGCTCCTCGTCGCGACGGACGATGCGCGTGGGGTCGACGTTGAGGAGCGACTCGACCGACCGTCGTGTCTCGGGATCAAGGCGGAACCCGTCGAGGAATGCACGTCGCTCGGCGGGCGGAAGCCGTCGCGCCGATTCCGCCAGCTCATGGATCCGAGCGCGGTCCGCGTCCATGCGGCCCGGAGTGTACGGTTCAAGGGCGGTTATCTGGACAGCGCAGCGCGTCGATTCCGCGGGCGGACGCGAGTTCTGCGGATTCGGGGGCACCCCTGCCGAAAAGCAGAGCATGCCCAAGGGTGCCCTCTTCGCCGTCCTGGCCGCCTCGATCTACCTGCTGCTGCGCGGCGCAGGCATCATCAACGACTCGAACTTCGTCGTCTGGGCGCAGGCTGCGCTGTTCGGCGTGTTCCTCTGCGCGACGCTGCTCAGCATCAAGGCGCAGAACGCCCTGTGGGCCGCGATCTTCGCGGCGCTCGCGATCGGCTGGAACCCGTGGGTCAAGCTCTCGGCGTGGCACCAGCCCCTGCCGTGGGACAAGTGGGCCACCGCGATGAGCCTGCTCTGCGGCGTCACCGCCGGCGCGTTCGTCGTGCGTTACTGGGGACGCGGCGAGACGGCCTGAGCGTCGGCGCCCGAGAGATCGAACACGTAGGTACCGCCGGGCTCGAGGTTGAGCCGCTCGTTCTTCGGGCGACCGACCGCGACGATCGGCCAGTCCGCGGACACGTCGTTTCCGAACGAACGGCTCGAGCACGGCGCCTTCGGCTGCAGCCGCACGGTGTTGACCCAGCGCCCGTCGCGCTCCTCGAAGACGAACGCCATGCCGGGCGCCGACTCGCCGGTCTCGTCCGCGCCGCGGGCCGATCCGTCGCCGACGATCACGCGGCCCTTCGAGATCGCGAGGCCGAAGCCGTAGCCGCGTCCGCGCGAGAGGCCCTGCGCGGGAAGGAGCTCGTTGACGAGCCTCCACTCGCCCTGGACTCGGCGGTAGAGCCACACGCTCGCGGGCTCCGACTGCTGCTCCGGGTCGAAGCCGCGGACGGCGAGCAGGTCGCCCTCGAGCGCCACGTCGATCCCGAAGCACATGCCCCGCGTCACGGACATGCCCTGGATCTGCACCTCGGGCATCCACTTGCCGCCGCTGCGGCGGAAGACGTTCACCGACGCGAAGCCCGAGCGCGGCAGGACCTCCGACGGGCGCGGCGGCAGCGTGGCCGGGCATCCGACGGCGAGCACGTCGCCGCTCACGGCGAGCGATGCACCGAACCACATCGCGTCGGTCGGGGCGCCGTTCGCGGCCGAGGGGCTCTTCACGAAGCCCTCGAGCGCCCACGCCGAGCCCTGCCTCGACCAGACGAACACCTTCGGGTCGCGCGAGCG
>JAIYBS010000086.1 GCA_027488415.1 Planctomycetaceae bacterium
CAGAGCGCGATGGCGACGCCGAGGAAGCTCGCGCTCGTCACCACGGGCACGAAGACGGCCGCCTGGAACGAGTTGCGGACGGCATGCCCCTCCATCTCGGCGGCGAGCGCGCGGAACTCCGCGTCCGCGCCCTCCTCGCGAGAGAGGCTCTTGGTGGTTCGAACACCGCCGATCGCCTCGGTGAGGTAGGCGGTGATCCGCGAGTTCGACCGCCGCACGAGGCGCGAGCTCCGCAGGATCCGCGCCTGGAAGACCACCGCGAGCGCGACCAGCAGCGGGAGGAGGAGGAGCATCCACAGCGCGACCCGCCAGTCGAGCCAGAGCATGCATCCCGCGCTTCCGGCGACGATCGTCGTCGCCCAGAACGCGTCGAGGATCACCCACGGCGCGATGCCGCTCACCTTTCCGCAGTCGGCGGTGATGCGCGAGACGAGCCAGCCGGACGGCCGCCGGTCGAAGTAGCCGAAGTGCAGCTCCTGCAGCCGGTCGAACGCACGCTCGCGCAGCCGGAACGCGAGCCCCGCGCTGATGCGGCCCGCGGCCCGGATGAAGAGCATGACGCCGAGCCCGAAGAGGAGCGCCATCGCGGCCCATCCGCCGGCGATCCACCAGAACCGCTCGCTCATTCCGTGGGCGGTCGCCTCGTCGATCATGGCCGCGTTCACGAGCGGGCGCGCGCTCTCGATGACCGCGATCATCGTGCCCGCGCCCACGAGCACCGCGACCGGCCGGCGGTCCTCGAGGACGGTGCGCAGGATCCCCGCCCAGAGCCTGGGCGAGACGCGCCCTCCCGCCGGGAGGTCGAGGTCGTCGTGCACCTCGGTCATGGCGCGGCGCTCCCGCCGGCGGCGCGTTCCTCGTCCTCGAGCTCCGCCTGGATCGCCCAGAGCCTGCGGTAGAGCCCGTCGCGGGACAGCAGCTCCGCGTGCGTCCCCTGGTCGGCGACGCGGCCGTGCTCGAGCACCACGATCCGGTCCGCCTCCGCGAGCGTCGAGAGTCGATGCGCGATCACGAGCGTCGGAACCTTCCCGCGCCGCGCACGCATGGCCTCGAGGATCCGCCGCTCCGTGGTGCCGTCGACCGCGCTGAGCGAGTCATCGAGCACCAGCGCATCGGCGTCCCGCACCAGCGCGCGCGCGATCGCAAGCCGCTGCCGCTGCCCGCCGGAGAGCGTGATCCCGCGCTCGCCGACGACGGTGTCCCAGCCCTGCCGGAAGCGCCGGACGGCGTCGTGCACCGACGCGGACTCCGCCGCCTCGTCGAGCTCGGCGGGTGCTGCCTCGGGACGGACGATCGAGACGTTCTCGCGGATCGACCGGGAGTACAGGAAGGGCGGCTGCAGCACGGACGCGATCCGCGAGCGAAGCCTGCCGCGCGCGATCGACCGGATGTCCTCGCCGCCCACAGTGATCCGTCCGGCGTCCGGGTCGCGGAAGCGGAGGAGGAGCGAGACCAGCGTCGACTTTCCCGCGCCGCTCGGGCCCATGAGCGCGACGGTCTCGCCCGCACCGACCTCGAGGTCCACGCCGTCGAGCACCTGCTGCCCGCCCGGGTAGGCGAACCGCACGCCCTCGAAGCGGATCGGGCCGCGGGGCAGGGGCGCGCGGTCGTGCCCGCGCGAGTCGTCGCCGGCGTCCTCCGCGGGCGACCCGAGGATCGCCTGCAGCCGCTCCACCGCGACCGCGGCCTTGCCGAGGTCGGCGAGCATCCGGCCGAGGTGCCGGATCGGCCAGATGTACATGTTGGTCGCGAACAGGAAGAAGAAGAACTCGCCCGCGCCGAGCGAGCCCGCCGCGACGCGGCCGAGGCCCGCGACGAGCACGAGCAGGAGCTGCGCGAGGCAGGTGACGTCGCTCAGCGCCCAGAAGCGCGCGAGGCCGTCGAAGAGGCGCACGTCCGCGTCGCGGTGCTCGGCGTTTCGCTCGCGGAACTCGCTTCGCTCGAAGTCCTGCCGCCCGAAGGCGCGGACCACGCGGATGCCCGCCACGTTCTCCTGCGCCTTCGCCGTCAGCCGGCCCTCGGCCTCGTCCTTCGTTCGGAACCGGTCGCTCACGGTGCGGAAGTAGAGCCCGGCGAACGCGATGACGGGGATGGCGAGCGCGGTGGAGGAGATCGCCATCCTCCAGTCGATCGCGAACATGAGCGGCACCGCGATCGCGAGCAGCAGGACCGACCTCCCCATCTCGGCGAGCTGGTTCGCGAGGATGTTCTGCACGGTGTCGACGTCGCTCGTGCAGCGCTGCAGGAGGTCGCCGCTCTCGTGCCGGTCGAAGAACGGGACCGGAAGCCGGACGAGACGTGCGTGCACCCGCTCGCGCAGGCGGCGGACGCTGCGCTGCGCCGCGACCGCCATCATGCGCCCGCGCGCCACCGTGAGCGCGCCGGAGAGGACCGCCGCCGCGGCGATCGCCGCCGCGGGGCGCCACGGCTCCTCGCGCACCGCATCCGCGCCGCCGAGCATCGAGAGCACCCCCCCGCCCACGACGCCGGCCGCGGCGCCCCCGGGCGCGAGCACGCCGTCGATCACCGCCTGCGGGACGAGCGGCACCACGTACTGGCACGCCGCCGCGACGCCCTGCAGCGCGATCGCCGCGCCGTAGAGCGGGCGGTCCGGGCCGAGGATGTGCCACAGTTCGCCGAGGCGGGCGAGCGCCCGGCGGGGCGTGGGGTCCTGCGCGGTGGTCATCGGGAGCGGGGCGGGGCCCCGGCCTCTGTCACGGGTTCGGGATGCCGTACTCCGCGCACTCGCCGAGGTCCTCGGCGATGCGCAGCAGCTGGTTGTACTTCGCGGTCCGGTCGGTTCGCGCCGGCGCGCCGGTCTTGATCTGCCCGCAGTTCGTGGCCACGGCGAGGTCGGCGATCGTCGTGTCCTCGGTCTCGCCGGAGCGGTGCGACAGGATCGCGCGGTAGCCGTTGCGGGTCGCCATGTTCACCGCGTCGAAGGTCTCGGTGAGCGTGCCGATCTGGTTCACCTTCACGAGGATCGCGTTGCCGCATCGCTGCTCGATGCCCCTGCGGAGGAACGCGGGGTTGGTGACGAACAGGTCGTCGCCGACGAGCTGCACCTTCCCGCCGAGCGACTGCGTCAGCGACTTCCATCCCGCCCAGTCGTCCTCTGCGAGGCCGTCCTCGATGGACCGGATGGGCCACTTCTTGCACCAGCGCTCCCAGAGCGCGATCATGTCGTCGCTCGATGCCACGCGCTTCGGGTCGCTCTTGAAGAAGCGGTAGCCCTTCTTCTTCACGGCCTTCGCCTCGTTCGCGAGCTCGCTGGTGGCCGGGTCGAGGCAGATCTGGACCTGCCGGCCCAGGTCGTAGCCGGCCTTCTTCACCGCCTCGGCGATCACCTCGCACGCGGCCTCGTTGCTCTCGAGGTTCGGCGCGAAGCCGCCCTCGTCGCCGACCGCGGTCGAGAGCCCCTTGTCGTGCAGCACCTTCCGAAGCGCGTGGTAGCACTCGACGCCTGCGCGCAGCGCCTCCTCGAAGCTGCCGAAGCCGGTCGGCTGGATCATGAACTCCTGGAAGTCGACGCTGTTGTCGGCGTGCTTGCCGCCGTTCAGGATGTTGAGCATCGGCGCCGGCAGGCGCCGGGCGCCCGCTCCGCCGAGGTACCGCCAGAGCGGCATGCGGCACGCCGCCGCGGCGGCGTGCGCGGTGGCCATGCTGATGCCGAGGATCGCGTTGGCACCCATCTTGGCCTTCGTCGCCGTGCCGTCGAAGTCGATCATCGAGTGGTCGAGCGCCGCCTGGTCGCGCGCGTCCATCCCGAGGACGAGCGGCGCGAGGCGCGTGTTCACGTTCGAGACGGCCTTCGACACGCCCTTGCCGAGCCACTGCTTCTTGTCGCCGTCGCGCAGCTCGACGGCCTCGTGCTCGCCGGTCGAGGCGCCGCTCGGGACCATCGCGCGGCCGAAGGCGCCGCCCTCGAGCCCGACCTCGCACTCGAGGGTGGGGTTGCCGCGCGAATCGAGGACTTGCCGGGCCGTGACGGACGTGATCTCGAACATGCGATGCTCCTTTGGAAGGGCACGATGATAGGTGCCGCGCCAGCCCCCGGTGCCGCGTCCGTCAGGGCTTGATCGCGTCCCAGACGTCGCGCACCACCCAGCTCATCGCCTCCATGGCGGCATCGGTCCGGCTCGCCAGGTGCGGCGCCAGGTGCGCGTTCGGCAGGCCGAGCAGGGGGTTCGTCGCGTCGATCGGCTCGGGCTCGTGGACGTCGAGGATCGCGAGCATCCCGGGGTTCGAGCGGAGCGCCCGCGCGAGCGCCGCGTGGTCGACGACGAATCCGCGGCTCGTGTTCAGGAAGACGGCGTCCGGCTTCAGGCGCTCGATGAGCCACGCGCCGACGAAGCCGCGGTTCGACTCGCGCCCGTCGACGTGGACGGTGACGACGTCGCTCGTCGCGAAGAGCTCCTCGAGCCCGAAGGGCTTCGCTCCGTGGCGGAGGTCGTGGGGGACCTCGGCGAGGTCGTGGTACGCGACGTCGAAGCCGATCGCACGCGCGACCTGCGCGACGCGCTTGCCGATCCGCCCGAGCCCGAGGATCCCGAGCCGGAGCTCGCTCATCTGCCGGTGCGCGACGACCTCCTGCCGGAGCTCGTCCCATCGGGCGCGATCGACCGGCGCCTCGAGGAAGACCCGCGGTCGCAGCGCGTCGCAGACGAGGCACGTGACGTACTCGACCACCGCCTGGGTGTTCGCGTCCGGCGTGTTGAAGACGCGCACGCCCCTGCGCGCGCAGGCGTCGACGTCGACGTTGTCGAGCCCCACGCCCGCGCGTCCCACCGCGCGGAGCGACGGCAGGCGCGCGAGCAGCGCGTCGTCGACCTTCGTGTAGGTGCGAACCACGAGGCCGGTCGCCGCGGGCGCCGCGGCCTCGAACGCCTCCGATCCGGGTGCGCCAACCACCAGGTGCGCCCGGTCCGCGAGCCAGGCAGCCGCCCCGGGGGAGAGGTGCTCGGTCTGGATCACGGTCGGTCGGGAATCGGGCACCCCCGCAGGGTACGGGAATCGTGCCCGGAAGCCCGAGAACCCGGAAAGTTCCCGAACCTTCCGCTTGCGCGGGCGCATAGGGTGAAGCAATCTTTCGTCGGGTTCCGCGCGGGGAGGGACCCGGGCGAGGATTCCGCCGACACACGCGAGACACGACCCATGCCGCGAGCACTCCGAAACGCCGTCATCGCCGCCGCGCTCGTCCCGGCAGCCCTCGCCGCCGCCGACGAGGTCGGCTACGTCGAGTTGGTCGCGCG
>JAIYBS010000245.1 GCA_027488415.1 Planctomycetaceae bacterium
CATCCGTCGCGCTGGCGCACGCGGATCGACGCGAGCTCGGCGCGCATGGCGGCGAGCTCGCGCTGCACGTCGACCGGCGCTGGATCGGCGGCGAGGAACACGCGGGAAGGCTACGCCGCGACGCGGGTGCCGGAGCCCGCCGCCCTCAGAACCGCACCTGCAGCTGCGTCACGAGGCTCGCGTTGTTCTCCGACGCGGCGATGCCAAGGCCGCCCGCGATGCTGCGGATGCCGTTCACGTTCCCGCCGCCGAACGGCACGACGGCCTTGACCGTCAGCTTTGCGTGGGGCCCCGGGAGGTACAGGTTCACGCCCGCCTGCGCGATCCACTCCACCGGTACGTCGCCCATCCAGCACGCCTCCGCGAACGCCTCGACGGCGTTCGCGACGAACCCGCTCGCCTGCAGGTTCACGCCCTGCTACCAGCCGAGCTCGGGCGCGCCGACCGGATCGCGCATGTACGCGTACTGCGCGAGGAGCACCGTGCCGCCGAGCAGCACGCGCGCGTCCGCGGTGAATCCCTGCGCGCTCGGCGTCGCGAGCGGAACGGCCGGCGGCTGCGGATTCTGCGCGCGGCCGTTGCTCATGCAGACCCCGAGTCCGAGGACCACGCCGGGTGCGCTGCCGGGCGTCCCCGACATTCCCGCGAGCTGGTCCCACTCGATGCCCCACTTCGCCTCGGCGCGGCCCGCGACCGCGAACGACAGGTTCGTCACGCCGTTCCACTGCAGCGTGGCGGAGTCGATCTGGTTGAAGACGCCGCCGCCCGCGCGGAACCACTCGCCGCTCCAGCCCGCGGCCACGCCCGCCTGCTTGCCGGCACCGAAGCGGTAGTTGAAGATCGAGTAGTCGCCGACCGGCATGCGCGCCGAGCCGATGTAGGTGCTCTCGATGTCCCACGGCACGTTCTGCAGGCCCACGGAGACCGCCCACCCGTCGCCGACGTCCTTCCGGAGGCTCGCGTACACGAGCCGGAACTGGTCGGGGATCACGATGAAGCGATTGCTCTGCGACGTGTAGCCGACCGCTGCGAGGTAGGTGATCGATCGGTCGTAGAGGTTCCCGGAGAGCGCGACGAGCACCGTCTTGTTCTCCATGCCCCATCGCGTGTTCCGGACCGGGAAGCCGCGTACGTCGGGCCCGTACGCCGATGCCGCCACGAACCGCACCTGGGTCGCGGCGGTCAGGTGGATGCTCGCGCTTCCGTCCGCGGCGCGAACGTAGGCGCCGCCGCCGGCGGCTCCTGCGTAGCCGGCCGTCCACTCGGACTCGAGGAACGACGCCCTCGTCGCGCTGTCGGCAAGCGCGTCGCGAACGACCCCGCGCACCTGCTCGGCGCGCAGCTCGTCGAGCCAGCCGTCCTGCATCCGCGTGCGGATGGCGGCGACCTCGGCGCGCATCGCGGCGAGCTCGCGCTGCACGTCGACCGCGTCGGTCGGCGCAAGGATCACGCGCTGCCTCCGCGGAACGGGTCAGCGGGGCGCGCTCGCATCGCGCTCCCCGGCGCGCGCGGCGCCGCCGACGTCGATGACCGTGAACGCGATTCGCGAGCAGCCGTCGCGCTCGAAGAGCACGCCGACCCGCGTTCCCCCGAGCGGCACGGGCACGCTGTAGGCGAAGCTCCCGGCGAACACCGGCGCGGTGCGGGGCCACGTCGCGCCGCCGTCCGCGGAGATCCACGCGGTGCCGTCCACGCGCGACTTCTCGCTCGCCGGCCCCGTGCACACGAGCAGTCGCCCGGCCGGAGCGTCGACCGCGACGAGCCCGCCCATGCAGGACGGGTCGACGAGTTCCGGCACCGCGCGGAGCGTGCTCCACGTGCGGCCGCCGTCGCGGGACTCCGCGGCCTTGCGGCGCGCGCCGCCCCAGAACTGGCGCGCCACCAGGAGCAGCGATCCGTCGGCGCGCTCGGCGACCTGCACCTCGTTGGCGCGGCCGCCACCGCCGTCGGGCGCGACGTCGCCCATCGACCAGGTGTCTCCGCCGTCGTCGCTCAGCGCGCAGTAGACGCGCCACTTGCCCTGCGGCCCCTCGTTGAAGGGCATCACGACTCGGCCGCGGTGCTCGCCCGCTCGAAGCTCGATGCCGATGCCGGGTCCCGTGGCGACGCTCGTCACGGGCGCAGGCCGCTTGACGGCGGACGAGACGTCGCGCGGCGCCGACCAGGTCGCGCCGCGGTCGTCGGAGTGCATGAGCAGCGTGCGGCACGTGTCGTCGCCGTCGTTGCCGGGCGTGACCTCGCCCTCGCCCTTGCCGGTGGGGTAGGACTGGAACATCAGCAGCACGCGACCCGTGCGCGGGCCCGAGGAGAGCTGCACGACGCACGGGTTGTTGAGCGAACGCCCCGGCAGGTCGAGCACGGTCCGCATGGCGGACCACGTCGCGCCGCCGTCCTCGCTCGCGCGCATCACGAGGTCGTTCGCGCCGTTGTCGGACTGCGACCCCCGCGCCTCGGCGAAGGCGAGCAGCCGGCCGCCGTCGAGGCGGACGATCGCGGGGATTCGGTAGACCGCATGGCCGTCGGTGCCGCCGACGAAGACGTCGACGACTGCCGGTTGCGCGGGCGCGGCCGGTTGCGCGGGCGCGACGGACTGCGCGAGCGCCGCGGCGAGCGTCAGCGCGAGCCCGGCGATGAACGCGGTCACGAGGCCGACCCCTTGCACCGATCGCGCCATGCGTCGCGGATCGCCGCATGGAACCTCCGTGCATAGCCGTCCGCGTCCATGAGCGGCGAGGCCCGCAGCCGTTCGCGCAGCCCGGAGCGGAGCGCCGCGAGCCGGGCGCGGTCCGATGCGAGCGACGTCGCGATGCGAACGAAGCCGTCCGCGTCCTCGGCGAGGAGCTCGCCGCAGCCGGACGCCGAGAGCAGGCTCGCGCCCACGCGCGCCGCATGCCGTCCGCCGCGCACGCACACGACCGGCACGCCCATCCACAGGGCCTCGCAGGTGGTCGTCGTGCCGTTGTACGGCGTGCTGTCGAGCGCGACGTGGATCCGCGAGTAGAGCGCGAGGTGCTCCTCGACCGTGCTCGTGAACGCGATCGTGTCGACGCGGTCCTGCGCGATGCCGCCCGCCTCGAGCCGCGCCATCAGGCGCTTGCGCATGCCGGAGTCCTGCATCGACTTCGACTTCAGGAGGAGCCTCGACCCCGGGACGCCCGCGAGCACCCGCGACCAGAGCGCGATCGTCTCCTCGCGCACCTTCGACGTCAGGTTGAACGAGCCGAACGTGATCGGCGCGTCGGCCGGCGGCATCGCGGGCTCCGGCGCGTTCTCCGGCGGCCGGTAGCAGAGGAAGCAGGGGTCGAGCCGCAGCAGCCGCTCGGTGCAGAGCGGCTCGCTTCCCGGCGGGTCCGTGATCGAGTCCACCACGCGCCAGTCGACCGCCGGGTGCCCCGTCGTGTTCGGGTAGCCGATCGCGCTCACGATCACTGGCGCCGGCTTGCGGTCGAGCGCCTTCGCGCAGCCGCCCCCGGTGTGGCCGCCGAGCTCGAGCAGCACGTCGATCCGGCGGTCCCGGATCGCCTTGTCGAGCGCCTGCATCGAGAGCGGCGCGGCGTCGACCCATTCCTCCGCGAGCTTCCGGAAGCGGTCGGTCATCGCGTCCTTCTTGGCGCCGGTCGCGAGCGAGAACACCGTCATCGTCCAGCCCGCCGGCAGCCGCGAGAGCGGGGCATCCGCGAAGTACGCGACCGAGTGCGTCTTGAGGTCGCCCGAGAGGACGCCGATCCGGAGCGGTCGCTCGGGATCCCGGTCGATCTCGGGCGGCGCGGCAGGACCCTTGACGCCCAGGCGCACCGCGCGGTGCTCCTCGGCGATCTCCTCCGCGGGCAGCGACAGGTAGTTCAGCGCGAACAGGTACTGCCCGCGCAGGTCGGCGTCGTCGGGTCGTCGCGCGAGCACCTGCCGCATCGTGGCGATCGCGTCCTCGAGCCGATCCGCGGCCGCGAGCGCGTGGCAGTGGTTGATGAGCATCTCCGTCCAGTCCGGCTCGAGCGCGAGGCCACGCTCCGACGCGGCGAGCGCGGCCTCGCTCTGGCAGAGCGAGGTTCGGCAGAACGAGAGCCCGAGCAGCGCCTGCCGGTGGTCCGGGTGCAGCGCGAGCGCGCGCTCGTAGTGCTTCGCCGACTCCTCGAGGCGGCCCGCCTGCATCAGCGCGTTCGCGAGGTTGTTGTGCGCCATCGCCGCGTTCGGGTGATGGGCCACTCCCCGCGAGAGGTGCAGGATCGCCTGGTCGAGCTGCCCCGCTCCCACGAGCAGGGCGCCGAGGACCGCGGTGCAGTCGAGGTCCTTCGGGTTCAGCTTCACCTGCAGGCGCATCGCCGCCAGCGCGGCATCGATGCGCCCCTCCGCGGCGTCCTGGAGGGCCTTCTGCGTCGCCTTGTTGCCGGCCATCCCGTCAGAGTAGCCGCGCAGGCTCACCGCGTCGCCGCGGCTCCGTCCGGCTGACGCTCGTCGGCTCCGGCAGCGCCGATGCCGTCGAGGAACTGCACGTGGCCGGTCGACACGTCGTACATCGCTCCGACGATGCCGACCTCGCCGTTCAGGATCATCGAGCGCAGCACGGGGCTGTTGTCCTCGATCCACCGGATGGTGTTTCGCACGTGGATCGTGGCCACCCGGTCGACGAACTCGTAGTTCGACCCGTCGCGGGCGCCCTCGGTCCGGGTCTCCATCCGGACCGCCTCGGAGATCGGCTCGGTGATCGACGGGAGGTTCGTGAGTCCCGTCGCCTCGACGGGGTCGAGTCCCTTCGAGACGAGGTCGCAGGTGGCCTTGACCGCGCCGCAGCGCGTGTGGCCGAGCACGACGATCAGCTTGGCGCCGGCCACCTTGCACGCGAACTCCATGCTGCCGAGCGCCTTTGCGCTGGCGACGTTGCCCGCGAGCCGGACGCTGAAGATGTCGCCGAGGCCGAGGTCGAACAGGAGCTCCGCGGGCGAGCGGCTGTCGATGCAGCTCAGGATCACCGCCATGGGGTGCTGGCCGCCGGCCGTGGCGTCCACCTGCATCGAGAGGTCGCGGCTGAGGCGGCGGCCGGAGGTGAACCGCTCGTTGCCCTCCTTCAGGACCCTGAGCACGCGGTCCGGGGTGAGCGACGCCTGGATCTCCTTGGTGGTCCAGTCGACGTAGACCTTCACGTCCTCGAGCGGATAGCGGTCCTTGAAGCCGTGCAGGCTCACCGACACGCCGCGCGCCGGCGCGGTCTCGTTCACGAACTCCTTGATCATCGAGAGGATGTCGGGGTCGACGTAGTCGGTGGTGCGCGCGTCGATCGCGACCTGGTCGCCGCGCCGGAAGCCGCCCAGCGTCATCGCCAGCTGCGCCCGGTTCAGGAAGCTCGCCTGCGTCGCGAGCTCGATCCGGTGCACGAGCCCGCCGACGTGGTCCTCCCGGATGATGCGGAAGCCGCGCCGGACGTTGCTCAGGAGGATGAAGAGGACGCTCGTCGCCAGGCCGATCATCACGCCGACCAGCAGGTCGGTCGCGACGATCGCCACCACCGTGACGAAGAAGGGCAGGAACTGCTTGAAGCCCTCGTCCCACATCTGCCGGAACACCTTCGGGCTCGCGAGCTTGAAGCCGGTCGCGAGGAGCACGGCCGCGAGCGCGGCGAGCGGGATGCGGTTGAGCACGCCCGGGATCAGCACGAGGCAGCCGAGGAGCAGCACGCCGTGGAAGATCGCCGCGCGGCGCGTCCTGGCGCCGTTCTGCGCGTTCACCGAGCTGCGCACGATGACCGACGTCATCGGGAGCCCGCCGAGCGTGCCCGCGAGCATGTTGCCGACGCCCTGCGCGACGAGCTCGCGGTTCGGCGGCGACGAGCGGCGCAGCGGATCGAGCTTGTCGGTGGCCTCGAGGTTGAGGAGCGTCTCGAGCGACGCGACCACCGCGAGCGTCACGCCCGCGAGCAGCACCGCGGGGTCCGTGATGCGCGAGAAGTCGGGGAAGGTGACCAGGTCGCCCCAGCCCATTCCCTCGGACCCGACCACCGGCACGCTCACGAGGTGGCTCTGCTCGATCGCCCACGCGGAACCGGTGAGCCGGAATGCCTCGCTGATCGCGACGCCGACGAGCACCGCCACGAGCGAGGCGGGAACCTTGAGCTTCTTGAGCGGCGTGCGGTCCCACGCCATCAGGAGCGCGAGGCAGGTGACGCCGACCAGCATCGCGCCGGGCACGAAGAGCTTGGCCGCCTCGGCGAGGTCCGTCAGCGTCGAGCTGCCGTCCGGATTCCAGAAGGACAGATCGCCCTCGTAGTCGCTGTCGTAGCCGACGAGGTGCGGGATCTGCTTCAGGATCAGCAGGACGCCGATCGCGACGAGCAGCCCCTTGATGACGTTGTTCGGGAAGTAGTTCGCCAGCACGCCGCCGCGCAGGGCACCCGCCGCGACCTGGATGCCGCCCGCGATCAGGACCGCGAGCAGGAACGCCTCGAACGACCCGAGTCCCTGGATCTGGGCCATCACGATGGCCGCGAGGCCGGCCGCCGGACCGGACACGCTGACGTGGGACCCGCTGAGCGCGCCCACGACGATCCCGCCGATGATGCCGGAGATGACGCCCGAGATGATCGGCGCCCCCGACGCGAGGGCGATGCCGAGGCAGAGCGGGATCGCGACCAGGAAGACCACCAAGCCGGCGACGAGGTCGCGCGCGATCGGGGTGGAGTCGTCGCGTCGATCGGTGGCGGTCGTTGTCATCAGGCCTCGGATGGTAGGGGCATGACGGTCCATGCTCGACCGGAACATTCCGCAGTTCTCGGACTATAAATCGCCCGGCTTTGGTGCTGCATGATCATTGATCCCAGTGACTTACGTTCATGCTGGTGATCGGCCTCGTGCTCGCTCGGACCGCCGGCTCGCCACCGGAGGCTCCGCAACGAGGACGTTGGCCGCTCATCGGGAAAGCTCGCTGCAGTCTCGTGGCAGATGTTCCGCCACGGAGTCCGCGGCCTTGAGACGAGGATCACGATGTTCACCCTCCAGTCTTTCGCCGCCGCCTGCGGCCTCGCCGTCTCGGCGGCCGCACTCGGCCAGACCCTGCCCACGGCCACGCTCCACAACGGCACGGTGGTGACGCAGAAGGTGCCGCTCGAGCTCTACGCGGTCGAGGGCACCGTCTGGGACATCGACATCCCCGCGCGCACCATCACCGCCGTCGGCCGGACCATCCACGTGCCCGCCTCGCTCAACGGCGGGAGGTTCTTCATCGAGAACACCGAGGTGGTGAACGAGTTCGGCATCTCGCTCGGAAGCATCTCGACCGCGAACTTCGATCGCCTCAGCGACGTCAACGCGTCGACGCGCGACGCCATCGTCCTGCCCGCGTGCCCGGAATGCGGACCGGTCCGGCTGGGTGCCCAGCGCTCGCTCTTCAGCACCACGGAGGCGCGGTCGAACCCGGTCGGCACCCTCGACCGATTCCCGTCGACCGAGGCGGCGATCGAGGACAACTACTTCCGTCTGGCGATCAACCTCTTCAATCGCTACACCGGCGTGCTGCCGGTCAGCTTCCTCGGAAGGATCGGCGTGCGCAACGCGCAAGGCCAGTACCCCACCAGTCCCTTCCAGCTCCCGCCGCGCACGCACTGGAGGTACCCGCACACCTCGGGCTCGGTGATCCGCAGCGAGGGCTCCGTGTACGTCGATTCCGCCGGGAACGAGTACCTGATCCCCGACTCGTCGCGCCCCGGCCGCATCCTTCACATCAGCCAGGCGGAGCACTTCACGCTCGGGCCGTGCCGCGCCGTCCGCCGCGGCAACCTGGTGACGCCGGACTCGCTGCTCGTCGGTGACCTGCTCATCACGCCGAGCCAGGACCCGCGGTTCCCGGTGATCTTCCGCGGCCTCGGCGGGACCGAGGTCAGCCGCGACGTCTTCTTCCGCGCACTGCGCCCCGGCGACGAGGTCTCCGTGGTCGGCTCGCTCGTCGGCGACCACGTCCTCTTCGGGAACGAGTTCGACGCGCCGAACCTGTACGACCCCGCCATGGGAGTCGCGATCTCGGCCGTGAGCTTCTTTGCGCGAGCGTCGACCGGCGATCTGCGCTGGCGCGGCGAGATCTCCCCGATCGAGGGCCTCACCGTCACCGCGATGGTCGGCGCGGGAGCGGAGCTCCCCGTGACCGTGATCGTCGACCCGCTGACGGGTATCGGCAGCTACACGATGCGCCTCACGGGCATCGCAATGCCCGAGAACCATACGGTCACGATGATCGTCCGGGACGCCAACGGCGTCGAGCAGGCGCGGCAGATCTTCGACTTCGCGGCCTTCATCCAGTGACGGTTCCGCGTCGTGCAGGGCGTCGCCGGAAGTCCGGAAACGCCGAATTCCCGATCCCCAACCGATGGATTTCCGTCGATACGGAGGCTTAACGCAAGGAATGACTCCTCAGGGTTTGACTTTGCGCCGCACCCGCCTAGCGTTGACCGTTCCTCGGATCTCTCGGATCCGCGGACTTAGAGGTGAGTCTCTGCCCTCTCGGCCAGATACAAGCCTTCGCATGTGTTCTCTGTGAGGCTCGAAAATGAAGATCAGCTCTGCGGATGGCTTCGGCCACCCCGCCATGTCTAGGCGTCGGTTCGTCGGGGGCACGGCCCTCGCCACCGGTGCGTTCGCCATCATCTCCCGGTCGGCGCGCGCGCAGGTGACCCCGGGGATCGGGGTCGACTTCAACAGCCCGGCGACCACGCCCTGGGTCTGGCCGCTCGCCTTCGCGCGCCACGCGGTGCCGCTGCCTGCGTGGAAGCGGCTCGATCCGCTGCCGATCCCGGCGGCCCACCAGCGCTACGACGAGTTCGCTCCGGTGAAGTTCTACGACATGACCGTGAGCGAGTGCCTGTCCAGGCCTCACCCGCAGCTCGCCGCGAGTCCCGCGACCGCCTACCAGGGGTCCGTGCCCGGCGTGACCTTCATGGGCCGTTACGGCGAGCCGGTGCTCTGCCGTGTCCGCAACCATCTGCCCGCGAGCATGCAGGGCTTCGGGAGCTCGGACATCATCACGCACGTCCACAACGGGCACCACGCCTCGGAGTCCGACGGCTGGCCTGGTGACTGGTACGGCCCGGGGCAGTTCAAGGACCACCACTGGCCGCACATCTATGCCGGCGGCGACTGGCGCGAGGCCAAGGGCACGCTCTGGTACCACGACCATCGCATGGATTACACGGCGCAGAACACCTACCGGGGCCTCGCCGGGTTCTTCCTGCTCTTCGACCACCTCGACAGCGGCGACGAGAACGACCCCAGCCTCGACGCGTTCCGCCTGCCGAGCGGCGTCCCGGACGGTTCGCGCTGGCGCGGCTGCTACGACATCCCGCTCGTCTTCACCGACCGCCGCTACGACCCGAACGGGCAGCTCGTGATGGACGTCATGAACATGGACGGCCACCTGGGCGACAAGTACCTCGTGAACGGCCGCGTGCAGCCGTACTTCGAGGTCGAGCGCCGCAAGTACCGGTTCCGCCTGCTCGACGGCGGCCCGTCGCGGTACTACTTGTTCGCGATGTCGAACGGCATGTCGTTCCAGCACATCGCCAACGACGGCAACCTGCTTCCGAACCCGATCGAGACCGACCACGTGGACCTCGGCGTGGCCGAGCGCGCCGACATCGTCGTCGATTTCAGCCAGGTGCCGGAGGGCGTCAACGAGCTGTACTTCGTGAACCGCCTCCTGCAGGTCAGCGGCGAGAAGCCGACCGACACGATCCTGCCCCTCGCCGAGAGCGGGCAGCTCCTGAAGTTCATCATCCGTCCCGAGACCGGCGTCCCGGACAACAGCCAGGTTCCGTCGAGCCTTCGTCCGCTGCCGGAGATGAACACGCCCGTCGTCCGTACGCGTGACTTCAGGTTCAACCGCCGCAACGGCATGTGGACGGTGAACGGCAACGTGTTCGACCACAATCGGACGGATGTCACCTTCAAGCGCGGGACCGCCGAGATCTGGCGCATCAGCAGCTCCGGCGGATGGGCGCACCCCGTGCACATGCACATGGAGGAGAACCGGATCCTCACCTACAACCGCAAGCCGGTCGACAGCGGAATCCTCAATTGCCGCAAGGACGTCTTCAATCTCTACCCCGGTGACGAGATGGAGCTGTACGTCCGGTTCCGCGACTGGCTCGGCCGGTACGCCATGCACTGCCACAACACCGTCCACGAGGACCACGCCATGATGGTCCGCATCGACGTGGTGCCGTGACCCCATCCGTTCAAGAGGTCAAGACATGATCCAGCAAGACAAGACACGCTCCATCGCCGCCGACGGCGGCGCGCTCGACCGCCGCTCCGCGCTCCGTGCGCTGCTCATCCCCGCGGGTGCCGCCGTGCTCGGCGGCTGCTCGACCGCCACGCGCCTCGTCCAGCAGGCCCCGGACGTCGCCGACGGCGGGCTCGGCAGGACCCGCTTCGAGCCCGACGGTACGCGCAGGTTCCGCAACCACGTGCTCTACGACCAGGACGGCCGGAAGGTTCGCTTCCACGACGACCTCGTCCGCGGGCAGGTGTTCGCCGCGTCGTTCGGATACGTGAGCTGCCGAGGCATCTGCGGCCGCATCTCGAACAACATGCTCGAGGCATCCGCGCTGCTCGGCGGCGCGATGGGCAACCCCGTCCGCTTCTACAACTTCTCGCTCGCCGAGGACTCGCCCTCCGACATGCGCGAGGCCATGGAGTTCCGCGGCATCTACGGCAAGCCGGGCTGGACCTACCTCACCGGCTCGCCCGAGGCGATCCGGGACATCCGCTGCTCGTTCGGCTTCTTCGACGCCGGCGAGGAGGACACCCAGGGCGATCCCGCCACCCACACCGGCATGGTCCGCTTCGGCAACCACGCGCTCGACAAGTGGAGCTCGTGCCCGGGCCTCGGCAACCCCGCCAACATCGCGCGCAGCGTGGTGTGGCTCTTCCCGTCCGACCGCCGCCCGCAGGTGGTCGGCACCGAGTACGAAGGCAGCAACAACGCACGCCCCATCCCGGGGTGGACACCTCCTGCTCCGCTGACGGCGCAGGGCTGACGCAGACCCACCCAGGAACTCACCATGAAGAATCGACCCAGTGAACTGATGCTGTCGCTCTCGCTCGCCGCCGGTGCGGCGTGTGCCCTCGGCGCCCCGGCCTCCGCAGACGTCGTCCTCCAGCTGAAGGACTTCCAGATGCAGGGGATGCACTTCGTGCAGATCGTGCCTCCGCGCGGGCTCGTCGGCGAGCTGACCGCGATCTCGGTGAACGCCACGATCACCGGCTCCGTGTCGAAGACGTACGCGCAGGACCTCTGCGTCTACCTCGACGTCCCGCCCCTCGACGGGGAAGGGGAGCTGCAGGTCGGCGGCTTCACGCCGCTCAACGAGTTCGGCGCCCGGGCGATGTGGCCTTCTGGCGACTTCTTCCGTGACGGCACGCCGGTGGTCGGGTCGGTCCCGCTGATGCAGTCGTTCCCGATGGCGAAGTCGCCGCTCGCCATCTTCGTGGGCAACGGATACGGATCGCCGTGGGCAAGCGGCCGTTGGAACGGGTCGATCACCCTCCATGGCGTCGACTGGGCCGCGACCCACCAGGACGCGGACACCGATGGCGTCTCGAATGCGCTCGACAACTGCCCGTCCGTGCCGAACCCGCTGCAGACGGACTGCGATCAGGACGGCGTCGGCGACGCGTGCGACACGGACACGGACTGCAACCACGACGGCGTGTCCGATGCCTGCCAGACCGGCCCGACCATGGACAGCAACGGCGACGGTCGTCTCGACGAGTGCCAGTACGCGATCGGAGACCTCGATCTCTCCGGGTTCGTCGACGGCGTCGACCTCGGTCTGATGCTCGTGAAGTGGGGCCAGCCGAACCCGGGCATCCCGGACTGCAACGGCGACGGCATCTTCGACGGCGTCGACCTTGGCGTCATGCTCGTCCATTGGGGGAGCGGGCTCTGAGCTGAGGCTCTGAACTCCGCAATCCTGAAGCCCGGCGCCACTTGAGTTTCGGTGGTGCCGGGCTGCTTTTGGGGCGCAACGCAATCTTTATCAGACTTTAGGGGCAACTTTCGCCCTTTGCGGCTTCGTGGCGTGATGGCGCTGGCCGCTCCTTCCCGTTCTCGGTGGTGCATCACCTGCTTCTCCAGAGAAAGAGATGTCTCTGCGAAGAAGCCGATGGCGCGAGAGTGGGGACTGCCCGGCCACGTGTGTCGGCGCATGGGGAAAGGCCGCTCGCCGACGGACTCGGTTGTGTTCCGGAGATCGTCGCGGACAGGAGTGTCCCGCGCCGCTCGCCAAGGAGTTGCCTCAGATGCGTACCAACTGCCACGTCGCCTGCCTCGTCGCCCCCGCCTTCCTCGGCCTCGTCGCCGGGACCGCCAACGCCGACTTCCTGGGCTGGACCGCCAACGTGCGATCCGCGACCGGCGGCGGCTACCTGGTGAACGTCTTCGCCGTCACCAGCACCGCGGCCGATCGGCTCTTCAACGTCTACGGCTCGAACCCCAGCTCGCCCAACGCCGGATACATCCGGACCTCGTCGGCCGGCGGCTTCCGGCAGGGCGGCGGCGCGCAGAGCGTGTTCGCCGCCGAAGCCTTCCAGA
>JAIYBS010000256.1 GCA_027488415.1 Planctomycetaceae bacterium
AGCGCCGACGGCCGCTGGCTGGTCTCGTGGAAGTTCGACGCCGACCTCCCGCCCCTGCGCGATCCGTTCGGGATCGACGTTCGCGTGCGCCCCGCGAAGGGCGGTGCTGCGTTCGTCGGCACGCTGCGCCCCGACGCCGCGATGCCGCAGCATGGCCACGGGATGAACGTCGCGCCGACCGTGAAGCGCACCGGCGAGGGCACGTTCCGCGTGGAGGGGATGCTCTTTCACATGCCCGGATACTGGGAGCTCTACTTCGACCTCGGGAGCGCCGGCACGCTTGAACGGACGCAGGGATCGGTGACCCTCGAATGATCGTCCCCGCGGCCGCGCTGCTCGTTGCCGCGACCGTGCCCCCCGCCGGCACCGTGCCGTCCGGTGGGCCGGCCGCCGGTGCCGTGCCCGCGGCGGGCGGCTGGCTCGACGCCGCGACCGCGCGCCGGGTCGCGCGCAATCCGCCGCTCGGCGCGGTGCCGGCCGACCGCACGAACCGCTGGTCCGACAGCCTCGACGCTGCTCGCCTCGGGCACCGTCTCTTCTTCGATGCGCGGCTCTCGGCGAGCGGCACCGTCAGCTGCGCCTCGTGCCACGATCCCGCGCACGGGTTCCGCGACTCGGAGCCGCTCGCGAAGGGCGAGGGCACCGGCCCGCGTCGGTCGATGTCCGTCCTGAACTCCGCGCACCAGCGCTGGCTCACCTGGGACGGCCGTGCCGACACGCTGTGGAGCCAGGCCGTCCAGCCCTTCGAGGTTCCGCACGAGATGGGCTCCTCGCGCCGCGCGGTGCTCGCCGTCGTGGCGGGCGACCCGCAGCTCTCGGGGATGTACCGCACCGCGTTCGGCGCGCCGGTCCCCGATGCGGCCGCGGCGCAGCCCGACGTGGACGCGGCCTTCGCGAAGCTCGGCAAGGCGCTCGCCGCGTACGAGCGCCGGCTCGTGAGCGGCCCCTCGGCGTACGACCGCTGGTGGTCGTCGCGCGCCTCGGGCGACCCGTCGGCCGACGCGCTGCTCTCCGACGCCGAGCGGCGCGGGCTCGCCCTCTTCTTCGGGAAGGCGAACTGCTTCCAGTGCCACCACGGCGCGCTCTTCTCCGACGGCGAGTTCCACAACATCGGCATGCCCCCCCGCGGCGGCGGGATGCCGACCGACGCCGGGCGCTACGCGGTCGTCGACCGGGTCCGTGACGATCCGTTCAACGCCGCCGGCCCGCACTCGGACGATCGCTCCGGCCCGCAGGCCCGGATCTCCGCGTCGCTCGTGAACTCGCCCGAGAGGTGGGGCGAGTTCCGCACGCCCAGCCTGCGGAACCTGCCGGGAACGGGCCCGTTCATGCACGCCGGCCAGAAGGAGACCCTCGCGGAGGTCGTCCGGTTCTACTCGACCCTCGAGGGCGCCACGCAGCTCGACCATCACCGGGAATCGGTCCTCAAGCGGCTGGACCTGACCGAGGCGGAGCAGGCCGACCTCGTCGCGTTCCTCGGGGCGCTCGCGGGCAGCGCGCCCGCCGAACCCTGGAACTCCCCGCCCGGACGCAACGCGGACGCGCCGACCCGGTAGCGTTCCCTGCATGGACCTCGTCTGCACGACCGCGGCCCTCCTGACGGCCGCTGCCCTCCGCCAGTCGCCCGCGGCCGCGACCCCGCCCGCCGTCGCACCCGCCTTCACCGAGTCGATCGCCGGCACCGCCGTGAAGATGGACGTCCTGAAGGTGCCGGGCTGCGGAGACGTCAAGCCGTTCTTCGCCGCGCGGCTCGAGGTCCCGTGGGAGCTCTTCGACGCGTTCCTCTACCACCTCGACCAGAAGGCCGGGTCGAGCACGGCCGAGAGCGACGCGGTGACGCGCCCCACCAAGCCCTACGTCGCGGTCGACCGCGGCTACGGACACCAGGGCTGGCCCGCGATCTCGATGAGCTCGAAGGGCGCCGTGCAGTTCTGCGAGTGGCTCAGCAAGAAGACCGGCCGCACCTACCGCCTGCCGACCGTCGCCGAATGGGAGTGCATGGCGAAGCAGTCCGGCGTCGCCGCCGCGTCGATGTCCGAGCACGCGTGGACGGCGGCCGACGCGAAGAACGCCTCGCACAAGGTGGGCTCCAAGAAGGCGGATGCCCTCGGCATCGCGGACCTCTGGGGCAACGTCGCGGAATGGTGCACGACCGCCGACGGCGGCTTCTGCATCCTCGGCGGCAGCTTCAAGGACAAGGCGATCGACCCTGCCGCCATCAAGCCGATCCCCGAGACCGAGGACTGGAACGAGAGCGACCCGCAGTTCCCCAAGAGCGTGTGGTGGCTCGTCGACGGACCCTTCATCGGCATGCGTGTGGTGACGAGCGACGCCTCGCCCACCGCGCCTGCCGCCACCGCCGCACCCGCGGCTCCTGCCGCCACCAACACGGAGAAGACGAAGTGAGCAACGAACAGCACCCCGAGCACCCGATCGACCGCCGCGACTTCGTCGCCCTCTCCGCCGCCGTCGGCATGGCCGCCTTCGTCGCGCCGGGCGCGCTCGGTGCGCACGGGGCCGCGCAGTCCGGCGACCCGAAGCCCCTGAAGGTCGCGCTGATCGGCTGCGGCGGCCGCGGCTCGGGTGCCGCCAACCAGGCGCTGAAGGCCGACAAGGGCGTGATCCTCTGGGCGGTCGCCGACGTCTTCGCCGATCGCATGGACGCCTGCCTCAAGCAGTTCGAGAAGCACCCCGCGAAGGACCGCATCCAGGTGCCGGCGGAGCGCCGCTTCTCGGGCTTCGACGGCTACAAGCAGGCCATCGCCTCCGGCGTCGACGTCGTGCTCCTCTGCAGCGCGCCGCACTTCCGTCCGATGCACCTCGCCGAGGCCGTGGCCGCCGGCAAGCACGTCTTCTGCGAGAAGCCGATGTTCGTCGACGCCCCGGGCTACCGGAGCGTCTGCGAGAGCGCGAAGGCCGCGAAGGCGAAGAACCTCAACCTGATGTCGGGCTTCTGCTGGCGCCGCTCGGCGCCCGAGCGCGCCACGTTCGCCGAGATCGAGAAGGGCACGCTCGGCAAGGTGATGGCCGGCTACGGCTGCTACTACACCGGCCCGCTCGGCATCAAGAAGCGCGAGAAGGGCTGGAGCGACATGGAGTTCCAGGTGCGCAACTGGCAGCACTTCAACTGGCTCTCCGGCGACCAGATGGTCGAGCAGGCGGTGCACTCGGTCGACAAGCTCAACTGGGCCTTCGGCAACGAGCCGCCGGCGAGCGCGGTCGGCATGGGCGGTCGCCAGCTGCGCGAGGCGATCCCCGAGCGCGGCGACGTGTACGACCACTTCGCGATCGTCTACGAGTGGGCGGACGGCCGGCGCGCGTTCCTCAACTGCCGCCAGGAGCCCGACTGCTACTTCGAGAACACCGACTGGTTCGCCGGGACGAAGGGCCAGTGCTTCATCAACGGCTGGGGCCCGACCCACTGGATCAAGGATCCGGCCGGCAAGGTGCTCTGGGAGTACCCCGCCGACGGCCCGAAGCCCGACATGTACCAGGCCGAGCACGACGAGCTCTTCCGCGCGATCCGCGACGGCAAGGTGATCAACGACGGCGACTGGATGGTCGTCAGCAACATGATGGCCGTCCTGGGCCGCATGGCCGCCTACAGCGGCCAGAAGGTCACGTGGGAGCAGGCCTGCAGCAGCCAGGAGTCGCTCTCGCCGCCGCAGTACATCATGGGTCCCCTCGAGATGCCCGTCGAGAAGAAGCCCGGCCAGTACAAGGTGATGTGACGACGCCGCGCGCGGCGTGCCGCGCCGGTCCCGCAAGAACACGGAGATCGCGATGACCAGCCACGACCACCGGACCGATGCCTCCCGCCGCAGCTTCCTCGGGACGGGCGGCGCGCTCGCGGCGGCGGCGTTCGCCGCGCCGATCGTGCTGACGCGCTCCCGCGCGCTCGCGGCGCCCCCGGCGATGTCGCCCTCGGAGAGCAAGGGCCGCGAGCTGCGGGTCGGCGTGATCGGCTGCGGCGGCCGCGGCACGGGTGCCGCGTTCGACGCGCTGAAGGCGTCGCCCAACACGCGGATCGTCGCGCTCGGCGACGCGTTCGAGGACCGGGTGAAGGGCGCGGCGGCCGGGCTCGCGAAGAACGGCAAGGGCAGGGGCGACGTTCCCGCGTCGGCGCAGTTCCACGGCTTCGACGCCTACCGCAAGGTCCTCGCGACCGACTGCGACGTGGTGATCCTGGCGACCGCTCCCGGGTTCCGCCCGACGCACTTCGCGGCCGCCATCGACGCCGGGAAGCACGTCTTCTTCGAGAAGCCCGTGGCGGTGGACCCGTCGGGCGTGCGCACGGTGCTCGATGCCGCGAAGCGCGCCGAGGAGCGGAAGCTCTGCGTCGTCACCGGCACGCAGCGGCGCCACGAGCGCTGCTACCTCGAGGCGATGGCACTCGTCAAGGACGGCGCGATCGGCAGGCCCGTCGCCGCGCGCTGCTACTGGAACCAGGGCGGCCTCTGGCACAAGGACCCGGACCCGAAGCTGAGCGAGCTCGAGAACCAGGTGCGCAACTGGCTCTACTTCACGTGGCTCTCCGGCGACCACATCGTCGGGCAGCACGTCCACAACATCGACGTCGTCAACTGGGCGTTCGGCGGGCCGCCGGTGCGCTGCGTGGCCGTCGGCGGCCGGCAGGCGCGCACGCAGCCGGTGTACGGCGCGATCAACGACCACTTCGGCGTGCACTACGAGTACGACGGCGACCGCTTCGGCGCCTCGATGTGCCGCCAGGAGGAGGGCACCGATGGCCGCGTCGACGAGATCATCTACGGCACCGAGGGCGTCCTGATGACCTCGAGCGGCCGCGCGGAGATCCGCGGCAAGTCGAGCTGGGCGTTCGCGGGCGAGAACCCGAACCCCTACGTGGTCGAGCACGTCGACCTGCAGGAGGCGATCCGCGGGAACGCGCCCTACCTCAACGAGGGCAAGCGCATTGCCGAGAGCACGATGACCGCCATCATGGGCCGCATGGCCGCGTACACCGGGAAGGACCTCTCCTGGGAGGCGGCGATCGCCGATTCGATGGACCTCGTTCCCAAGGATCCGAAGCCCGGTCCCGGCGTCAAGGAAACCGTGGCGATTCCCGGCCGCGCGTGATCGATTCCGAGATTCGTCCCGTTCCCCCGGGTTGAATCTCCTCGCGCCGCCAGCGTGCGGCGAGGCGCGGACGCGCGCGCAGCACCTCGCTGCCGCGCTCCGGCCCGAGGACGGAGAGCGCGGTCGCCCACGCGTCGGCCTCGGTGGCGGTCGGCGCGACCACGGTTACCTCGGTCCGCGTCGAGAGCGGCCGTCCGGTGCGCGGGTCGAGGATGTGGCTCAGGCGCCTCGTCCCGCCGGTCTCGGCGTCGGGAGCGTCGAGGTGCTGGAACCGGTCGCCGCTCGTGGTGACCGCCGCATCCGACAGCTCGAGCACCGTGTGCTGCGGGTCGTCGAGCTCGATGCGCCAGGCGGACCGGCCCGGCGGCGGTTCCGACACCGCGATGTCGCCGGAGAGGTCGACCAGCGCGCTCGCGATGCCCGCCTCGCGCACGACCGCGAGCGCGGCGTCCGCGCCGATTCCCTGGCCGATCCCGCCGAAGTCGAGCTCGATGCCCGGTCGCGTGACCGCGTAGGTGGCGGCGCGCGCGTCGAAGCGGACCGCGTCGATCCCGGAGCGCGCGCGGCAGGCGTCCTGCTCGGCGTCGCTCGGAACGCGCCCGTCCCGCCGCGCCGCGCGCCAGAGCTTCGTGAGCGCGCCGATCGCGGGGTCGAACGCGCCGTCCGATGCGCGGGAGATCTCGATGGAGGCCACAAGCGCCTCCGCGAGCACCGGCGAGACCGAAACCTCGCGCCCAGGCTCGGTCGGCAGCGACCGGACCTCGCTCGAGGGCATCCAGTCGCTGAGCGATTCCTCGATGGCGGCGAGCCGCTCGAACGCGGCGCGGGCCGCGGCGTCCGCCGTCGACTGACTTGCGGCGTGAAGCACGAGCCGGCATTCGGCTCCCATCACGATGCGTCGATACTCAAAGGCCTCTGTCGCCGGCACGGGTGACGCCGCCTGCGCCGCCGGCGCCGTCGCGCGCTGTCCGGAGCATCCCGCCGCGACGCAGCAGGCCGCGGCGAGCGCCGCCACGGCGCGCATCAGGGGAACACCACCTCGAGCAGGCTGACGTCGTCCTCGAAGTCGTCGCGCGTGCGGACCGCGCGGCTTCGGGCGAGGATCCGGTCGATCGCGCCCTCGCTGCCCTTGGCCTCCGCGGCAACGCCCTCGAGGAACTCGTCGAGGCTCCAGATCGATCCGTCCGGCCGGGCGAGCTCGTGGATCCCGTCGCTGTAGACGAACATCCGGCTGCCGGCCGGGATGAGTGCCGATCCCGTGCCGTAGGGCACGCCCGGGAACGCCCCGATCATCGGGCCGGAGATCTCCTCGTCGCCGCCGAGTCGCCGCGGCGCCGCGCCGGGCGCGAGGAGCAGGGCGGGCGGGTGCCCGCCGCTCGAGTAACGGAGCTCGCGGGTCGCCAGGTTGGCCACGCCGTACCAGATCGTGAAGAACATCCCGTTGTGCTTGGACATCGGGAAGAGCTCGTTGAGGGACGCGAGCACCGCGCCCGGGTCGCCAGGGTCCGCGCCCTGGAGCGCGTTCACCTGCAGCGCGTTCATCACGCTGACGGAGAGCAGCGCCGGACCGACGCCGTGGCCGCACACGTCGAGCAGGTAGATGGCCATCCGGTCGTCGTCGAGCCAGTGGTAGCCGAAGCTGTCCCCGCCGAGGCTCGCGGACGGCACGAACTTCCACCGCGTCCGCACGCGGCCCTCAGCGGGCTCGGGGATGAGGCTCTGGACGTAGTGCGCCGCGCTGTCGAGCTCGGCGCGCAGGGCGTTGAACGCTTCGTCGCGCTCGCGCTGCGCGCGGTTGGCGCGCGCGTGGTACTGGATGCGCGCGATCAGCT
>JAIYBS010000075.1 GCA_027488415.1 Planctomycetaceae bacterium
CCGTGCAGCTACCCGTTCCTCAAGAAGCACCAGCGCGACCGAATCGACGCGCTCGTCGCGCAGGTGATGGGCGACACGCGGGTCAACGACGGTATCGGCTTCCAGGCCAACCGCGCGGCCACGCTCGCGGGTGCGGGCGGCATCGTCGGCAACGGCAAGGACGCGGCGGGGACGCTCATCCACTACAACCACCTGCCCGAGGAGCACACGGACATGATCTTCGCCGTGATCGCGTGCCGGTGGGGCCTCCTGGGCGGCGTCCTGCTGTGGGCGCTCGGTGCGGCGTACGCGTTCGGCGCGTTCATGGTGGGCCTGCGCGCCGGCACGATGTTCGGCCGCCTGGTCGCGGTGGGCATCGGCAGCATGGTGTTCCTGCAGCTCCTCGTGAACACCGGCATGACGATCGGGCTCCTGCCCGTGACCGGCATGACGCTCCCCTTCGTGAGCTACGGCGGCTCGAGCCTCGTCGCGCTGTGGGTGACGACCGCGGTCCTCTTCAGCGTCGCCAGCCGCCGCAGCCGCGGGTTCGACCTGGATGCGTGATCGAAAATGATGCCGGGGGGCCCCCGGCATCTTTTGGCGACGTCAGGAAAATGATGCCGGGGGCCCCCCGGCATCATTTACATTCCACGTCCGCCCCCGTGATTCCGGTTCCCCCCATCCCCGACGCCGTGACGCAGGCCCTCTCCGCGATGGGGGTCGAGCTCGACTCCGGCGATGCCGACCGGCTGCGCGGGTACCTCGAGGCGCTCCGCGCGGCCAACGAGCGGTTCAACCTGACCGCGATCACCGATCCCGCCGAGATGTGGGTCCGCCACGTGCAGGACAGCCTCACGCTGGTGCCGTTCCTCGCGAGCGCGGAGGCGAAGCGGGTCATCGACGTCGGTACGGGCGGCGGCCTGCCGGGACTGCCGCTCGCGATCGTGATGCCGGACATCCGGATGACGCTGCTCGAGGCCACCGGCAAGAAGGCCGCGTTCCTGCAGGAGACGATCGACGCCCTCGGCGTGACGAACGCGCGCGTCGTCCACGAGCGCGCCGAGGTCGCGGGCCAGGACCACCACCAGCACCGGGCGCACTACGACGCCGTGGTCGCGCGCGCGGTGGCGCGCCTCAACACGCTCGCCGAGCTCACCGTGCCGTTCGCGCGCGAGGGCGGGGCGGTGCTCCTCATCAAGGGATCGCAGGCCGCCGAGGAGGTCGCCGAGGCGAAGCAGGCGCTCTACATGCTGCACGCCCAGGTGGTCGACCTGCACAAGACCGACACGGGCACGATCATCGTCCTCGAGAAGCCGCGCGCCACGCCGCGCAGCTACCCGCGCGCGCCCGGCGAGCCGAAGCGGAAGCCGCTCAAGTGAGCGTCAGCACGGACGTCCTCCTCTCGGACACCGGGGCGATCGCCCGGCGGCTGTCCGGCTTCGAGGTGCGTCCGCAGCAGCTCCTCATGGCCGGCGCGGTCGAGCGCGCCTTCGAGGAGCGGCAGCGGCTCTTCGTCGAGGCGGGCACGGGCGTCGGCAAGAGCTTCGCGTACCTGATCCCGGCCATCCGCCGGATCGTCGAGCGCGGCGAGCGCGTGGTGGTCGCCACCAACACCATCAGCCTGCAGGAGCAGCTGATCGAGAAGGACATCCCGCTCCTGAACGCGGTCATCCCGGAGGAGTTCAGCGCGGTCCTCGTGAAGGGCCGCGGCAACTACGTGAGCCTGCGCCGCCTCAAGCTCGCGAGCGAGCGCGAGGGGCGCCTCTTCAGCCACGACGACGACCGCAACGACCTGCGGCGCATCGAGAAGTGGGCGTACCACACGGAGGATGGCTCGCTCGCGACGCTGCCGCAGCTGCCGCGCCCCGAGGTGTGGGACCAGGTGCAGAGCGACGCGCACAACTGCATGGGCCGACGCTGCCCGACGTTCGACAAGTGCTTCTACCAGGCCGCGCGCCGGCGCATGGAGAACGGGCAGCTCCTCATCACGAACCACGCGCTCTTCTTCGCCGACCTCGCGATGCGCTCGCGCGCGGGGACCTCCGGCGGCGTGCTGCCGAACTACCACCACGTTATCCTCGACGAGGCGCACGAGATCGAGGACGTCGCCGCGGAGAACTTCGGCATCCGGCTCTCGGAGAGCGGCGTCCGGCACCTGCTGCGCACGCTCTACCAGACCGGCACCGGTCGCGGCTACCTGAGCGCGATGCGTTCGGACGCGGCCGCCGAGGGCGCGATCGAGGACGCGATCCGCGGCGTGCGCGACTGCGAGAGCGCGGCCGACCGGCAGTTCGACGCGCTCTGGCGCTGGCACGACGAGTACGGCGAGTCGTCGGGCCGCATGCGCGAGTCGGGCGCGGTGACGGACCACCTGAGCGGCCCGCTCCTGGGCCTTGCCGCGACGCTCCGGCTGCTGCGCGACCGCATCACTGCCGAGGCCGACCAGTTCGAGCTGAATGCCTACGCGGCGCGGGCCGAGGCGCACGCGACGGCCGCGCGCGATCTCCTGGCGCAGGCGCTCGCGGGCTGCGTGTACTGGGTGGAGACCGGGAAGAAGCGCCGCGGCGGCGACCGCCCGAACGTGACCGTCGTCTGTGCCGCGGTCGACGTCGGGCCGATCCTGCGCGAGCACCTCTTCGCGCAGGAGAAGGGCGTGGTGCTGACCAGCGCGACGCTCGCGACCGGCCACGGCGACTTCCGGCACGCGGCGGTGCGGCTCGGCTGCGACGACCCGCAGACGATGCAGCTCGGCAGCCCGTTCGACTACGAGAAGCTCGTCACCTTCATCGTCGACCGGACGATGCCGGAGCCCGACCACCCGGACTACGAGGACGAGCTCGCCGCGCGCGTCCTGCGCCACGTGGAGGAGACCGACGGCGGCGCGTTCGTCCTCTTCACGAGCTTCCGGACGCTCGACGCGGTGGCGGAGCGCATCGTCGACACGCTCGTCGACCGCGGTCATCCGCTGCACATCCAGGGGACGGGCGTGCCGCGGAACACGCTCCTCGAGCGGTTCCGCCAGGACGAGCGCAGCGTGCTGTTCGGCGTCTCGAGCTTCTGGCAGGGCGTGGACGTGCGCGGCCGCGCGCTGCGGAACGTGATCATCACGCGCCTCCCGTTCGAGGTGCCGGACCGGCCGATCGTGCAGGCCCGGCACGAGCTGATCGAGGCCCGCGGAGGCCGGCCGTTCTTCGAGGATTCGCTCCCGCGCGCGGTGCTGCGCTTCAAGCAGGGCTTCGGCCGCCTCGTGCGCAGCAGCACCGACGAGGGCAGGGTGGTCGTGCTCGACCCGCGCATCGTCACGAAGCGCTACGGCCAGATGTTCCTCGACGCGCTGCCCGACGGCGTCACGGCGCGCGTGGAGGGCTGAAATCCGTTCCTGGTAATGGTGCCCGGGTTTTAGGCGATCGCGCCGAAATCCCGGGCACCATTACCAGGAACGGATTTCCCGAGCATCACCACGCTCCGCCGCACGCCGTCCATGCTGCAGGCGTCCGGCAGGCGGCCCCACTCCTCGAAGCCACGCGAACGAAACAGCCGCACGCTCGCCTCGTTGTGCGCGAAGCAGAGCGCGAGCACGCGGTCGATCCCGCACGCGGGCGCCATCGCGAGCAGCGCGTCGAGCATCGCGCGCCCGATGCCGCGCCCCGCGCACGACGGGTCCACGTACACGCTCACCTCGGCCGTCGGCGCGTACCCCGCGCGCGGCTTGAAGTCGGTGAACGCGCCCCACGCCACCGTACGACCGCCGTCCTCCGCCACCAGCACCGGCCGTCGCGCCAGGTCGCGCTGCTCCCACCACGCGACGCGCGCCGGCATCTCCTGCGGCACGAGGTCCGCCGTCGCCGTCCGCAGCGGCACCGCCGCGTTGTAGAGCGCGAGGATCGCGGGCAGGTCGTCGCGCCGCGCGGGGCGGACGGCAATCGCTGGGTCGGCCATGGCGCCAACACCGTACCATTCCCGACCCCCGGCATGTCCACGCCCACCCCCGTCCTCCCGCGCCGCACCTTCGCGATCATCTCGCACCCGGACGCCGGCAAGACCACGCTCACCGAGAAGCTCCTCCTCTACGGAGGCGCCCTCGACCTCGCGGGCACGGTCACCGCCCGCAAGAACCAGCGCTCCACCACCAGCGACTGGATGGAGCTCGAGAAGCAGCGCGGCATCTCGATCTCGAGCACGGTGCTGCAGTTCGACTACTCGGGCTTCCGCATCAACCTGCTCGACACCCCGGGCCACAACGACTTCAGCGAGGACACCTACCGCGTCCTCACCGCCGTCGACGCCGCCATCATGGTGATCGATGCGGGCAAGGGCATCGAGGCGCAGACGCGCAAGCTCTTCGAGGTCTGCCGCCGGCGCGGCGTGCCGATCTTCACCTTCATGAACAAGTGCGACCGGCCCACGCGCGAGCCGCTCGA